>CBDTXT010000015.1:0-15870 GCA_965364465.1 uncultured Chromatiaceae bacterium | reverse complement strand
GTGACCCGCCTGTACGACCAGGCGTTGGCCGAATCGCATCTGACGGTGACCCAATTCTCGCTGTTGCGAACCATCTCGCGCCTCGATGCGCCCTGTATATCGACACTGGCCAAGGCGACCGGTCTCGAACGCAGTACGCTGGGCCGCAACCTTCGCCCCCTCGAACGCGCCAGCCTGATCGCGTTCGGCCATGGCAGCGATGGACGTACCCGCTTGGTTCGGCTGACCCGACGCGGCACCCAGATGCTGCAGCGGGCGATCCCCCTTTGGGAGGCGGCGCAGGCGAGGATCGATGCTGCACTGGGCGAACGAAAGGCCGAGCGGCTGGCACAGCTCTTGGAGCAGGTGACCGCCGGACAGACCGGCGCCGATTCGCCCGGAAGCGGGCCTGGCCCTGGATGAGGAGGCGACGATGCGACCCGTTTCCTGGCGTACGCCCGGCGTGGTTTTGTTGTGCGGGGCGCTGGTCCTCTGCATTTCCCTGGGCGTCCGCCACGCGTTCGGGCTATTTCTTTGGCCCATGTCGTCGGATCTCGGCTGGGGGCGTGACGTGTTCGCGCTGGCCATCGCGATCCAGAATTTGGTCTGGGGCCTGACGCAGCCTTTCGCCGGACGCCTCGCTGACCGTCATGGCGCGGGCTGGGTCGTGCTCGGTGGCGCCGTGCTCTACGTCGTCGGCCTTTACATGATGAGTCGGTCGATGACCGAAATGGACCTGCTGCTCAGCGCCGGGATCGTCATCGGTATCGGGCTGAGCGGGACCACGTTCCCGGTGGTGTTCGGCGTGATAAGTCGCGCCCTGCCGTCGGAGCGGCGCAGCTGGGCCATGGGCGTCTCGATGTCCGTCGGTTCGCTCGGCCAGTTCGTGCTATTGCCAGGCAGTGACGCGCTAATCACGAGCCTGGGCTGGAGCGAGGCCTTGTTGCTGCTGGCCGCGCTGAGCCTGCTGATGCTGCCACTCTCGGGTGCGCTGATGGAACCGCGGGCCGGTGTCGAGCCGCAGGCCCTGTCGATGCGACAAGTCCTCGACGAGGCCGTCCGCCATCGCGGCTTCTGGCTGCTCTCTTTCGGGTTTTTCGTCTGCGGTTTCCAGGTCGTCTTCATCGCGACGCACCTCCCCGCCTTCCTGTCCGACGGTGGGCTGGATGCGGGTGCCGGGGCGATGGCCCTCGCACTGATCGGCCTGTTCAATATCGCCGGTTCCTACCTCGCCGGTTTCTGGGGCGGTCGTCTGCCCAAACCGAGACTGTTGAGCGGGATCTATGCTGCGCGACTGGTCGTGATCGCGATTTTCCTGGTTTTTCCGCTCTCTCAATGGAGCGCCTACACCTTTGCAGTGGCGATGGGTCTGCTATGGCTCAGCACGGTACCCCTTACCAACGGGACCGTCGCCACGATATTCGGTGTGCGCAATATGTCGATGCTCGGCGGGGTTGTGTTCCTGTTTCACCAGGTCGGCGCCTTTCTGGGCGGCTGGCTCGGTGGCTACCTGTACGAAATCGCCGGCAGCTACGACGTGGTCTGGACCATCGCGATGGGCCTGAGCGTGGTAGCGGCCTTGCTGAACCTGCCGATCAAGGAACGGCCAGTGCCGCGACTTGCCCAGGCCGAGACCTGAGGGGACCGCATTTTGCGTACCAAGATTGCCTACCTGGCCTGGATCGCCGCGGGGATCGCACTTGGCTTGATCCTGGCGGAGTACCTGACGGACCGGATGCTGATCGCTTTTCTGCACAAGCAGCCCGGGTGCTTCTGAGCGCGCTGCGGCAGCGCGCCGTCGAGATGTCCGCCGCTTAGTGACGTCGCTGTTATACCGCGACCTGGGTCACTCGATGCGGTAGACGAGTTCGTAAACCGCACCCGGGCGTGTCCTGCGTTGCAGCGTCACCGGGCGGCCCTCGACGGTCCATTGACCATCCACCGCGCTCAGCATGGCCGATTCGATCTGGCCCGGCAGCCCGGTATGCAGCGCGGCCCGCGTCAACACCGCGGCATGCTCGGCCAAGGCACGGTGCGCGCGCTGCACAGCGGTCCTGCTGTTGACCTGCAGTTCCAGTTCGAGCCGGGTGACAGATTGCGCGTCACCATAGGCGACATAACGAATGGTGTTGTTGACCTCGCCGCCGCCGATCAGGTTGCGCCGCTGCGTACGACACTGATAACCCGACCCGCTCTTGCGATAGCCGCCCCGTTCACGCAGACCCTTGCCGGACATGAAGCTGCACGCGACAGAAGGTTCGAAACCGAACGGGTCCGGCGAGGCGCTTGCCGCCGGGAGCAGTGCGCCGAACAGTATCGCGACGGCCGCGAGCCGTTTGCCGGTCTCCATCAGTACCCACCCTCTCTCTCGATCAAATGGTCCGACGCGCCAGTGTCTCAGAACCCTGTCGTCGGCCCCTTCCAGCTTGCCTTGTCGAACGGCCTTGCCCTAGCGATCGCCGAAGCGGCATCGCCCCATCCCTCGCAGGCGTTGCGCCCGGTCTGGCCCCGCACCAGATTGAGGAACCATTTGCATTTGGCGTAAAGCCTGAAAAACGCCAACACCATTGCGCGTTGCAAGCGGCTCAAGGGACGATGGCTGCAGATGAGTTTGTCGTCGTACATCCCGCGATCGGTCAAGCCTATCGCACCGAATGCGATGACCGCCACCCGGGTGCCCCGCCGCAGGCGCGGCCCGAGTACGACCGCATCCAGCAGGTCGCCCTCGAGTCCGAGCAGATGCTGCACGGACCCGTAGTTGAACGGACAGGGGAACGGAGAGACAAAGTCGACGCGTCCGCTCGAGCCGCGTTTGAGGAAACTGCCGAGCGGGATCTCTATCACGACCTCGAGCACCGGTCGACGTTCGTCACTGCGGCCCTGCTCGGACTGCCGTTCGTGTTTGCCCCGCATCGATCGAAGTATACGCGCCGGGCGGTGCCGTTCGCATCGGCCTTTCTGCGCGGTGAGGAAAGGCTGTCCCGTGCCGCCCGTTTTGTGGAGCAGGCCGCGTGCCCGCGTGGGTACCTCGATCCGATCAGGGGGGGCGAATACGCAAGGTGCCGCACAATACCTCGGAATTTCCGATGTGTAGGTCCGCTGAATCCAACTTTTCCGAGGCCAGCCCAGATGCCATGATTTAAGGCCAGACTCGCGAGACCCGGGCTGCGGCATCGTCTTATCGATCGACTGACGCGGGCCCGTCGACTGGCAAGCTCGTGTGCTTGTCGGGCGCCGCGGCGCATGCTCGCGGATACCTTAACCCTGAGATGGAGAGATTACCCAAATGTTCGATGCAAACAGGCTCCTCGATCAGTTCATGGGCAGCCAGCGGAATACGGCCCCTGGCGATGCTCCGGGCCGCGCGCGTGGCGCTGGCGCCGGTACCGGGGGCCTGCTCGGAGGTGCACTGGCGGGCGGACTCGTGGGACTGCTCGCCGTTACCAAGCGCGGGCGCAAACTCGGTAAGGCCGCACTTGGCTATGGCGGCTCGGCACTGCTCGGTGGATTGGCCTACAAGGCCTGGAACGACTGGCGTGACGGCAAGGCCGCGGCGCCTGGCGGGGCGATTGCGAACGAGACGATGGCGGCCGTGCAGGCCCCGCCCGCGGGGTCCCCGTTTCTGCCGGAACCGGGCCGGCGCGAAGACCTCAACCGCAGCCTGATGCGGGCGATGATCGCCGCCGCCAAGGCCGACGGGCATATCGACGCAGACGAGCAGCAGCGCATATTCCGTGCCGTGAACGAGATGCAGCTGAGTGCCGATGAGAAGGCCTTCGTGATGGACGAGCTCGCCGGCCCCGCCGACATAGAGGCGGTCGCGGCAGGCGCAAGCTGCCCGGAAACCGCGGCTGAACTCTACCTCGCGTCATTGTTCGCGATCGACGCGAGTGGTGATGCGGAGCGAGCGTATCTCGATCGGCTGGCCACGCGCCTCGCGCTCGATCCGGGGCTCGTGCAGCATCTGCAGGCCAGCGCCCCGCAAGTCCACGCCTGAGCAGAGGATCTGCGCGGACGGCACGCGCTGCGGTAGCGTCGTGGGGCGGACGCGGCGCGCCTGCCCGAATGCCGCGCTTCAGCCGCCGGATTGCAGTGACTCGGCTCGGCGGCTGATCTCCTCGGTCAGGCCCTTGAAGATGACGCGGTGCGCGGGTTCGAGCGAGAACCAGTAGGCGAGCCCGAGCAGGCCGGCCGGGTGCCAAAAGGCCGTCGCGCTGACCCGCGTTCGACCGTCCGACACCGGGTCGATTTCGAACTCGAGCACGCCGGCACCGGGTGCTCGCATACCGAACGCCAGCGTGAGACGGCGCTCGGGTTCCAGGCCGATGACGTCCCAGGAGTCGATCTTGTCGCCCACCCGGAGGTGCCTCGGGTCGCGCCGGCCGCGCTGCATGCCATGTCCGCCGACCACCCAGTCGAGCAATTCCCGCAGGGTCCACAGCGTATTCAGGTAGTAATAGCGGTTGTCGCCGCCTATCGCCGACACGACCTGCCAGAGTGCGGTGGGGGAGGCCCGGGAGAGCGTGCTGCCCGAGGCGCGTTTTGCGTAGTACGCATAATCGATACGGCGGTTTCGCAAGTTGAAGGCCCCCTCGACCCAGCGGGCCTCGATCTGGCTCCGACGCTCCGCGTCGAACGCGGCCTCGACGCTCTCGCGGAAGTTCAGCAGCCGTTGCGGCACCAAGCGCCGCAATGACGCGCTATCGGCGTGGAAGTCGTGCTTGAGGCCGCCAATCAGTGCCTTTGCGACATTGCTCGGCACCGAAGTCACATATCTCAACCAGTAGGACGAGAGTTTCGGGGATAACACCGACACTGGCAATATCAGCGGTCGACGCCGGCCCGCCGCATCGGCCATCTGGCGCATCATCTCTTCGTAGGTGAGGGACTGGGGGCCGGCGGCATCGAATATCCGTCCGGCGGACTCGGCGATCTCGGGCAGACGCACCAGGTACTCGAGCAGATTGTCGAGCGCAATGGGCGGCGATTTCGATCGTACCCAGCGCGGCGTGACCATCACCGGCAGGTGATAGACCAGGTCGCGCATGACCTCGAACGCGGCCGAACCCGGCCCGACGATGATACCGGCCCGCAGTTCGGTGACCGGAACCTCGCCCTGGCGCAGCACGTCGCCCGTGTCGCGCCGTGACTGGATGTGTTCGGAGTCCGGGTCTTCGGGCACCAAGCCGCCCAGGTACAGGATGCGTCGGACACCGGCGTGCCCCGCCGCGGCGGCGAAATTGGCCGCCGCCTGCCGGTCGAGCCGGCCGAAGTCCTTGCCGGCGGCCATCGAGTGCACCAGATAGTATGCGGTGTCGATCCCGTTCATTGCGGCGGCCAGCGAGTCCGGCTGCAACGCATCGGCGACGCACAGCTGCGTATCAGGCCAGTTCCTCGCCTCCAGTACCCCCGGCTGTCGCGACGAGGCCCTGACCGGGATGTCCTCCGACAGCAGGCGTGGTACCAGGTTCGAGCCGATATATCCGCTCGCACCGAACACCAGGCAACGACCACCGGATGGTTTCGGTTGTGCTGACAGCGTGGTCCGATTGTCCAATCGCGCCTCCCCGGGTGTCGCGCCTTGCGATGCCCTGGTGCATCGCTTCCTCGCGTCCGACAAACAGCCGCAGCCATGTCGTCTGGTACCCGATAATGCCCCCACGGCGAGACCGTTGACACTCCACTTCACCGGGAAATCGTTGGCAGCCCGCGGCGATCGGCGTGCGAAATCCGCCCGGCGGGCTGCCCGATGTCACGGCCGCACCGGGCGGCCCGTGGCCAACCGGCCGCTGCTGCCCCGTTCTGGTGCCCCGTCGCGGGTGCAATTCGCTGATGCCAAATGTAAAATTATGGGTCCCGAAAATTTTGTTACCGGTATGGCGCGCAAACTCTTTATTCGCACCTTTGGCTGTCAGATGAACGAGTACGACTCGCAGAAGATGCAGGACCTGCTGCACGAGTCGCATGGGCTGGAGTTGACCGACGACCCCGAACAGGCCGACGTGCTGCTGCTGAACACCTGCTCGATTCGCGAAAAGGCGCAGGAAAAGGTGTTCTCGCAACTCGGTGTGTGGAAGGAGTGGAAGCGTGATCGACCCGAACTGGTGATCGGCGTCGGCGGCTGCGTGGCCAGCCAGGAAGGCGAAGCCATTCGGACCCGAGCGCCCCATGTCGATCTGGTCTTCGGCCCGCAGACGCTGCACCGCTTGCCACAGATGCTCAGCCGCGCGCGCGAACGCGACGAACCCACGGTCGACATCAGTTTTCCAGAGATCGAGAAGTTCGACCGGCTGCCGGAGCCGCGGGCAGACGGACCGAGCGCGTTCGTGTCGATCATGGAGGGCTGCTCCAAGTACTGCACCTTTTGCGTGGTGCCCTACACCCGTGGAGAGGAGATCAGCCGGCCGTTCGACGACGTGCTGACCGAGATCGCGCAGCTCGCGGAACAGGGGGTGCGTGAGGTCAACCTGCTCGGGCAAAACGTGAATGCCTATCAGGGTCGCATGCATGACGGCGAGACCGCCGACCTGGCGTTGCTGATTCGCTACGTCGCGGCGATCGACCGCATCCAGCGAATCCGTTACACCACCTCGCACCCGGTCGAGTTCACCGATGCGCTGATCGAGACCTACGCCGATGTGCCCGAGCTGGTGGGTCACCTGCATCTGCCGGTGCAGTCCGGGTCCGACCGCATCCTGCGCGCAATGAAGCGCGGCCACAGTGCGTTCGACTACAAGCAGAAGATCAAGAAGCTGCGCGCCGTCCGACCGGGCATCAGCATCTCGTCGGATTTTATCGTCGGATTCCCTGGCGAGACCGGGCAGGACTTCGAGCATACGATGCGACTCATCGACGAGATCGGGTTCGATCACTCCTTCAGTTTTGTATATAGCCGGCGTCCCGGTACCCCGGCCGCGGACATGCCGGATGACGTGGCGCTGGCGGTGAAGCAGGAGCGCCTGGCGCGCTTGCAACATGCGATCAACGACCATGCACAGCGGATCAGCCGCGCGATGGTTGGCAGCGTGCAGCGCGTGCTGGTCGAGCGGCCGTCGCGCAAGGATCCGAACGAACTCGCGGGCCGCACGGAGAACAACCGGGTGGTGAACTTCGTAGGCGACGACAGTCTGATCGGACATTTCGTCGATCTGCGCATCACCGCGGCCAATCCCAATTCGCTGCGCGGCGAGTGCTTGGACGCGCCAGGCCGTGAGCTCGCGGGCGCCCGATGACGTGCTCGCCACTCAGTCCGGTCGCCTACGATGCGCCAGCGGGCGCGCCGGCTGCTTGGGCTGATGTCTGAACACCCCGAGTCGCTGGATCTGGTCCTCGAGCCCGAGGACAACGAGCGATTGCGCAATGTCTGCGGGGAACTCGACGAGCACCTGCGTCAGATCGAGCGGCGCCTCGGGATCGAGATCAGCAATCGCGGCAACAGTTTCCGGCTGCTGGGCGACACGGCGGCGATCGCCGCCGGGCGTGAGGTGCTGCAGGGTTTGTACCGGGCCAGTGCCGACGAGCCGTTGAGTCCTGCGGGCGTGCATCTGTTCCTGCAGGAGTCCGAGGTCGATGCGATGCTGGACGAGGCCCCGGAGGTCCCCGCTTCGGTCATCAAGACGCGGCGTGGTATGGTTCGGCCGCGCGGCCCCAATCAGGCGCACTATGTACACAAGGTCCTGACTCACGACATCAATTTCGGGGTCGGCCCGGCCGGCACGGGCAAGACCTACCTGGCGGTTGCCTGCGCCGTGGATGCGTTGGAGCGAGACCAGATCCGCCGCATCCTGCTGGTGCGCCCGGCGGTCGAGGCCGGCGAGCGTCTCGGGTTCCTGCCCGGCGACCTGTCGCAGAAGATCGATCCCTATCTGCGACCTTTGTACGACGCCTTGTACGAGATGCTGGGCTTCGAAAGGGTGCACAAGCTGATCGAACGCAATGTGATCGAGGTCGCACCGCTCGCCTACATGCGCGGCCGTACGTTGAACGAGGCCTTCATCATCCTCGACGAGGCGCAGAACACCACGACGGAGCAGATGAAGATGTTTCTGACCCGCCTGGGGTTCGGGTCGACCGCGGTGATCACCGGCGACATCACGCAGATCGATCTGCCGCGCGGCCAGAAGTCCGGTCTGCGCGAGGCCGCCGAGGTGTTGCGCGCGGTCGACGGTATCAGCTTCACCTTCTTCAATGCGCGCGACGTTGTGCGCCATGCGCTGGTGCAGAAAGTGGTGCAGGCCTACGAGCAGCACGATGTGCAGCGGGGGGGCGAAGATGGCCCTCGCGGTTGAGGTTCAGCGCGCCCATGATCAAGCCGGTGCGCCAGCTGTGCGGCAGATCGCCAGCTGGGCACGCGCCGCCTGGCGTGGCGTGGGGCAGGGGGATGCCGAACTCGTCGTGCGGATCACCGACGAGGCCGAGAGCCGGCGACTCAATCGCCATTACCGGGGCAAGAACGCGCCGACCAATGTGTTGTCGTTCCCGTTCGAGCCGTTGCCCGGCATCGATGTCTGGCACGTCGGCGATCTGGTCATCTGCGCCCCGGTGGTGGCGAGCGAGGCGCGGCAGCAGGGCAAGTCGAACGAGGCGCACTGGGCGCACATGGTGGTGCACGGGACGCTGCATCTGCAGGGCTATGACCACGACACCGACGAACAGGCCGGCGAGATGGAACGGCTGGAAACCGAAATTCTGGCCGGTCTGGGATATCCGGCCCCCTATGCAGACGAGACGATATGAGCGAAGGACGAACGAGCAACGGGTCGTTGGCGACGCGCTGGCTGGAACGCCTGTTCCCAGGCGTCGTGGGCGAACCGCGCGACCGCCAGGATCTGATCGCGCTGCTGCAGCAGGCGAAGGATCGTGCGCTGTTCGACGCCGAGGCGTTGGCGATGATCGAAGGGGTGCTCCAGGTGTCCGACCTGCAGGTCCGCGACATCATGATCCCGCGCGCCCAGATGGTGGTGGTGGCGCGTGATCACGAACTCGACGAGGTCCTGCCGGTGGTCACCGAGTCGGCGCACTCGCGGTTCCCGGTGATCGACGATGATCGTGCCGAGGTGATCGGCATCATGCTGGCCAAGGACCTGTTGCAGTACTGCAGCGAGGGTGCGCCGCGCTTCAAGATGCGTGACATCGTGCGCTCGGCGGTGTTCGTCCCCGAGAGCAAGCGCCTCAACGTGCTGCTGCGCGAGTTTCGCGCCAGCCGCAACCACATGGCCATCGTTATCGACGAGTATGGCAATGCCGCCGGGTTGGTCACGATCGAGGACGTGCTCGAGCAGATCGTCGGTGAGATCGAGGACGAGTACGACTTCGACGAGGGGGCGTTCATTCTCAAGCACGGACCGAATAGTTACACGATCAAGGCGCATACGACGATCGATGACTTCAACGAGTATTTCGACGTCGCGTTCGACGACAACGATTTCGACACCATTGGCGGGTTGACGGTGAATGCCCTTGGCCATCTGCCGTCGCGCGGGGAATCGGCCGTGGTCGACGGCTTCCGCTTCACGGTGGTGCGCGCCGACAGTCGCAGGGTGCGCCTGCTCAATGTAGAGCGCATCGACGACCCGGGGAATGCGCCCGGCCAGCCGGCCGGGATTCAGCTGTCGCGCACGGGCGGCAACTGAGGCGATGAGCCCGGCCAGATGGTCCGCCCGGGGCCAACTGCTGCTCGCGCTGTTCGCGGGCGGGGCCTGCGTGCTCGCTTTCGCGCCGTTCGGCGTCGGCTTGATCGCCCCGCTCTCGCTGGCCGTGCTGTTCTATCTTTGGCGTCATCCTGCGCGCGTCGGCCTGAACGCCTGGACCGGTTATGCCTTCGGTCTCGGTCTGATGGGGTTCGGCGTGTTCTGGCTGCGTATCAGCATTGCCCAGTTCGGCGGCGTGCCGGTTCCTATGGCGGTCGTCATCACGCTGACTTTCGTGCTGCTGATGGCGCTCTTCTTCGCGCTGGCCGGCTGGCTCGGCGAGCGCCTGCGGCGCAATTCCGAAACGGCCTGGCTCCTGCTCGTGCTGCCGGCCGTCTGGGTGCTGGTCGAATGGCTGCGTGGCTGGTTCCTGACCGGCTTTCCCTGGTTGTCGCTCGGTTACAGCCAAATCGATCTGCCGCTGTCGGGCTTCGGTCCGATCCTCGGCGTCTATGGGATCGGCCTGGCACTCGCGATATCCGCGGGCCTGTTGAATCTGCTGCCGCGATTCCCTGCGGCGCTGGCATTGCTGATCCTATGGGGTGCCGGGCCGGGTCTGCAGCAGCTGCACTGGACCGAATCCGCCGGCCCGCGCTTCGTCGCGAGCCTGCTGCAGGCCAACATCCCACAGGAAAAGAAGTGGCTGCGTTCGATGCGTGTGCCTTCGCTGAACCTGTACCTGGAGATGACGGCCTCGGTGCCGGACAGCCGGCTGGTCGTCTGGCCCGAGACCGCGGTACCCGCATTCGCCGACGAAGTCGAGTCCGACCTGCTCGGCCCGCTGCACGCGGCGCTGCGTGAACAGGGGCGTGATCTGTTGCTCGGTATTGTCGACGGCGACCGTGGTGGCGCCTATTTCAACGCCATGCTCAGCCTTGGCGCGAGCGGCCGTGACCGCTATTACAAGCGGCACCTGGTGCCATTCGGCGAGTACCTGCCTTTCGATCGTTGGACCCGGCCGGTACTGGATTTTCTGCGCATCCCGATGTCCGATTTCACGCCCGGTGACAATGGTCGCCCGGTGGTCAGCTTGGCCGGTCACCCGGCAGGCATCGGTATCTGCTACGAGGACGCCTATGCGAGCGAGACCATTCGAGCGCTGCCCGAGGCCGCCTTTCTGATCAACGCCAGCAACGATGCCTGGTTCGGTGATTCACTGGCCCCGCACCAGCACCTGGAGATCGCGCGCATGCGTGCGCTGGAGGCTGGTCGCTACCTGCTGCGGGCCACCAACACCGGGATCTCCGCAATCATCGACGACCGGGGTGCGCTGCGCGGGACCTCGCAACAGTTTGCCGAGGCGGTACTGACCGGCGAGGGAGAGCCGCTGGCCGGCGCCACGCCCTTTGCGCGCTGGGGAAATTCGGCGGTGATATGGCTGGCCAGTCTGATGCTGCTGTTCGGCGTCGCTGGTCAACGGTTCGGCGTCCGCGCCTGACCCCGGCCAATCAGCTGGTCGATCCGTTGTTGCTCGAGGTCGCGTTGCTCGACCGTGTGTCTGAGTGCTTCGGCCTCCTGCAGGGCTTCAAGGTAGACGTTGGGCACCGGTTTCACGGTTTGGTCGACAGGCGGCGCTGCCTGGTCGCAGCCGCTGGCCAGTGAGGCGAGCAGCAGGCTGGGCAGGAGATGGCGGTTTCTATAGAGTGCAGTCATATGTTGGGCTCGCTGGTTGGCGATCGGTCCCGGTCTGGTCGCCGGGCCGGGCCGAATATCACGAAAAACGCAGGCCGCCGGCGACATCGATCGGCCGCGGTCTGTCCAAACCCTTGTAAGGAGCTGTTTCGGCATGAGTCGGGAAACCATAACAACAGATCAGGCCCCGCAGGCAATCGGCACCTATTCGCAGGCGGTCAAGGTCGGCAGCACGGTCTACCTGTCCGGGCAAATCGGGCTGGATCCGCAAACGATGACGATGATTGCGGGCGATACCGAGGCCGAGGTCAGGCGTGTTTTCGACAACCTGCTGGCGGTTGCACATGCCGCTGGGGGCAGTCTCGATGACATGGTCAAGCTCAACGTGTTCCTGGTCGACCTCGCGAACTTCGCGCTGGTAAACCAGGTGATGGCCGAGTATTTCGCCGAGCCCTACCCGGCACGGGCGGCGATCGGCGTGGCCTCGTTGCCGCGCGGGGCGAACGTTGAAATGGATGGCATCCTCGAACTCGGCTGATCCGCCGCCCCCGGCCGCGCCGGGCGTGCCGCAGGCCCTCGGCTGGTCCTTGCTGGCGGCCGCGGTGTTGGCCCTGTCCTGGTACCTTGGCAGCGTTCAGCGCGAGTCCGCGTTGCGGCAGCTCGAATCCAGCGGGCAGCAGGAGCTCGACCTGTATGTCTCGCATCTCGCCGGTCAACTCGATCGCTTCGCCTTCCTGCCGGCGCTCCTGGCAGGTGATTTTCGCCTGCAGAGTCTGCTGATCGCGCCGGGCAATAGCGACCAGCGACAGCAGGTCAATCATTTTCTCACCTATGTCAATGAGATCGCCGGCTCCCTCGACGTGTACCTGATGGACGCCGATGGGGTCACGCTGGCCGCCAGCAACTGGCAGGACGACCCAACCTTCGTCGGGGACAATTTCGCTTTTCGACCCTATTTCATCGACGCGATGGACGGCAGGCCCGGGCGCTACTATGCGCTGGGCACGACCTCGGGGAGGCGCGGTTACTATTTCTCCCACCCGGTCGGTGACCCTGCTGATCCCGAGGGCGTCGTGGTGGTCAAGATCGATATCGACACCCTCGAGAACAACTGGCGCAGCCAGGACACCGATCTGATCGTCACCGACCCGGACGGGGTGATTTTCATCTCGACCCGACCCGAATGGCGCTACCGTTCTTTCAGGCCACTGTCTGCTGCCGCGATCCAACGAGTACGTGCATCGCGCCGTTACCCTGCAGAGGGCCTCGCCCCGTTGTTCAGCGTGCTGCGCGCGGTGCGTCCATCCGGCGCCGAGATCCTGCATGTCGGCAAGCCAGGCGAGGCCGGCTATCTGAGCATCGCGACCGATATGCCGTCTGCCGGATGGCGCGTGCACCTGCTGGTTTCCCAGCAGGTCGTTGCGCCGCAGGTCTGGCAGACGCGCCTGTTTGCGATGAGTTTGCTACTGCTGCTCGCTGCGGGGGCGTGGCTGTATGCCGAGCGCATCCGCAACCGGCGCGAACGCGAGCTGGCAAAGCGCCTGGCGATGCAGGAGGCGCTGGAGCAGCTGGAGCGCCGCGTGAGCCAGCGTACGCAGGACCTCACCGAGGCCAACCGACTGCTCCGCGAGGAAATCGAACAACACGAGCGGACCCGTGACGAACTCATCCAGTCCGCCAAGCTTGCGGCGCTGGGGCAGATGTCGGCCGGTATCAATCATGAGCTAAACCAGCCGCTCGCGGCAATGCGCACCTATGCTGACAATGCCCGCAGCTATCTGGCGCGGGACGATCTCGATAAGGTCGGCTGGAATCTGCAGCAGATCCGTGAATTGACCGGCCGGATGGCGCAGATCAGTGGCCAGCTAAAGGTGTTTTCGCGCAAGACCAGCGGCCAACGGATTCGTGTGTCGTTGCGTGCCTGCCTCGACGGGGCGGAACGGATCCTGCGGACGCGCATCGAGCAGGCTGGTGCTCGGCTGCAGATCGACTTGCCGCCCGAGGACCTGTATGTCGCGGCCGACATGGTGCAGCTCGAGCAGGTATTGGTGAATCTGATCGGCAATGCCTGCGATGCGCTGGCCGGTCGCGACGACCGATCGATCCGGGTCGCGGGGCGGCAGATTGGTGACAAGGTTCGACTCCAGGTGCACGACACCGGGCCCGGTATCCCCCGGGATCACCTGAACAGGGTGTTCGATCCCTTCTTCACGACGACCGAAAGCGGATTGGGGCTGGGTCTGTCGATATCTCATACCATCGTGCGGCGGCTCGGCGGAACACTGGATGTCGACAATGCGCCCGCCGGAGGCGCCGTGTTCACGCTGATGCTGGCGGCCTGGTCGGATGCGGAGGCCGCCGTCGGTTGACAGGCAAGGTCGCGCGGGCGGGTGCCGCTGGTTCAGCCTGCGTGCCCGACCGGGATCCGTCGCCCGGCCCCTGGCCGGGCGAACCGCTCAACCATCGCGCCGGATCACTCAGCGCCGATCTTCTGCATCAGGCCGAAACTCTTGACGAAGGGACCCGCCATGCGCGGATCCTTGATCATGGCCTTGAAGTCGCCGGACTTGAACTTGAGTTTGCCGGTCGCGAACGCTGTCCCCATCCCGGCCATGCCGATGCCCTTTTCGACCCACTTCATCCAGTCCTTGCGCGACGCGCGCATGTCCCAGTCCGGTGCCTCGCCGCCGTAGTCACCGGCCCGCACACACTCGCCGTTCTCGACGACGAATACGCCGCGCGGCTGCTCCTCGTCCTTGAAACCACAGGTAATGACGGATTTGAAGCCGATCTCGGCAAGCTTGTCGCGTACCTCCGGCTCCTCGTTCCAGGCATCTTTCAGTTGATTCATCCATTCGGCAGAGAACAGTTCGGCCATGTTTCTTCTCCTTTTCTCTCGGTGTCGTACGGGTCTGGTCAACGAGCATATTACAACGAGTCGCGCCGGGCGTTGTCGTCAACGGCCGCCAGGCCGGTCTGCCACCGATCGGGAAACGGTGGTGCGTCGCGGCGATCTGCAAAGTATCCTGCGCGCATGAGCAAGCCCGAGCCAAGGTCCGTGATGCTGATCGACGACGAGGAGCACATCCGCGTCGCTGCCAGCCAGGCGCTCGATCTCGCGGGTTACCAGGTGCGCGCGTTCGAGCGCGCAGAGAAGGCGCTCGAGGTCCTGGATGCACACTGGCCGGGCCCGGTGATCAGCGATATCCGTATGCCTGGCATCGACGGAATGCGGTTCTTGCAGCTTGCCCGGGCGATCGACCCGGACCTGCCGGTCATTCTGATTACCGGCCACGGCGACGTCAGCATGGCGGTCGAGGCGATGCGCGAGGGGGCCTACGACTTCATCGAGAAGCCATTCGCCGTCGAGGATCTGGTCGACACCGTGGGCAGGGCGTTGGACAAACGTACGCTGACCATCGAGAACCGTCGACTCAGGGACGAACTGGCGGTGCAGAGCAAGCCGGGTCCACGGATCATCGGCAGGACGCCCGGGGTCCAGCGTCTGCGCCTGCTGATCGGCCAGATCGCAGACACCGATGCCGATGTACTGATCCACGGCGAGACCGGCACCGGCAAGGAACTCGTCGCCCGTGCATTGCACGAGAATAGCCGGCGGCGCGACCACAACTTCGTCGCGGTCAACTGCGGTGCGGTACCCGCGGGGCTGATCGAGAGCGAGTTGTTCGGACACGAGGCCGGCGCGTTCACCGATGCCAGGTCGCGGCGTATCGGCAAATTCGAGTATGCCGAGGGCGGCACCTTGTTCCTCGATGAGATCGAGAGCATGCCGATGCAGGTGCAGGTGCACCTGCTGCGTGTACTGCAGGAGCGCGCGGTCGAGCGCTTGGGCTCGAACGAGCTGATCCCGCTCGACCTGCGTGTGGTTGCCGCAAGCAAGGTAGACCTGCGCGAGGCGGCGACCCGCGGCGAGTTTCGCGAGGACCTGTACTACCGGCTGAGTGTGGTAACGATCGACATCCCGCCGCTGCGCGAACGGCGCGAGGACATCCCGTTGCTGTTTCAGCACTTCGTGCTGGTGGCCGGCGCCCGTTATCAGCTCGAGCCTCGACCGCCGCTGCCAGAACAGTTGCAGCGCCTGATGCTGGCCGGTTGGCCCGGCAATGTGCGCGAGCTGCGCAATGCCGCGGAGCGCTACGTTCTGCTTGGAGAGGCCTGCGGCTACGACATCGACCAGGTGGTCGCTGGGGACAGTGACCGGCCGCCGATGACGTTGCCGGAACAGCTCGCGTGCTTCGAGCGATCGCTGATCGAGCAACAGCTCAAGGCTAGCAACGGCAGTATCAGGGACACGATGGCCGCGCTGGGTCTGCCTCGCAAGACGCTCTACGACAAGATGAAAAAGTACAAGCTGGACCGGGCCAACTACAAGTAGCCAGCCCCGCCCAAGGTGCGTGCTCTGCACACCACCCCTTGGCGTGTTGGACACGCCGCGCAGTTGCGCGGGCCGATCGCCGTGCGCCACCCATTACGAACGGCGTGCGATCACGGCCCGGGGGCGAGTCATCTCGGTAGAACTCGGGAGACCGGGGTCGCGCCGTGCGGCCCC
>CBDTXT010000014.1:0-16086 GCA_965364465.1 uncultured Chromatiaceae bacterium | reverse complement strand
GCCTCGCAGTCGGGGTCGCGGCTGCTGCAGGCCTTGGGCGCCGGGTGCCCGACCGCCTCCGACGAGGCGCCGTAGCTGCCACCGACCGCACTCAGCTTGTTGGCCCGACCGCTGTCGTCCATGGTCGACTTCTCCACATGGGTGGCGCCCATCGACCGCAGGTAGTAGGTGGTCTTGAGGCCGCGAACCCAGGCCAGTTTGTACAGATTGTCGAGCTTCTTGCCGGACGGCTCGGACATGTACAGGTTGAGGCTTTGAGCCTGGTCTATCCATTTCTGCCGGCGGCTACCGGCCTCGACCAGCCAGCGCGGGTCGATCTCGAACGCCGAGGCATAGAGTGCCTTAAGGTCATCCGGGATGCGGTTGATCGGTTGCACCGATCCATCGTAGTACTTCAGGTCGTTGACCATCACGGGATCCCAGAGGTCGAGTGCCTTGAGGTCGTGCACCAGATAGGGGTTGACGACAGTGAACTCGCCCGAGAGGTTCGACTTGACGAACAGGTTCTGATATGTCGGCTCGATCGACTGGCTGACGCCACAGATGTTGGAGATGGTCGCGGTCGGCGCAATTGCCATGGTGTTGGAGTTGCGCATCCCTACTGTCATGACGCGTTCGCGTAGGCTTTCCCAGTCGAGGGTCTGGCTGCCGTCGACCTGTAGATAACTGCCGCGTTCTTCGCCAAGCCGTGCCAGTGAATCGATCGGCAGGATGCCCTGACTCCAAAGCGAACCTTCGAAGCTATGGTAGCGACCGCGCTCGTCGGCCAGATCGGTCGACGCCTTTATCGCATGGTAAGACACCGCCTCCATCGATCGATCGGCAAAGTCGACGGCCTCCTGGCTGGCGTAGGGGAGGCGCACCTTGTACAGCGCGTCCTGGAAGCCCATGATGCCCAGTCCGACCGGTCTATGCCGAAGATTGGAGTTACGCGCCTGCGGCACGCTGTAGTAGTTGTAATCGATCACATTGTCGAGCATGCGCATCGCAGTGCCGACGGTCTTTTCGAGCTTGTCGAGATTCAGTCCATCCTCATCGACATGGGCCGCCAGGTTCACGGAGCCCAGGTTGCAGACCGCGATCTCGTTGTCGTTGGTATGCAGCGTGATCTCGGTGCACAGATTTGAGCTGTGGACCACGCCGACATGCCGGTTGGTGTAGCGAATGTTGCACGGATCCTTGAAGGCGACCCAAGGGTGGCCCGTCTCGAACAGCATGCCGAGCATCTTGCGCCACAGGTCATTGGCCTTCAGTGTCTTGGCAACGTGCATTTCGCCGCGCGCGGCCTTGTCCTCGTAGCGCAGATAGGCTTCTTCGAACGCCTTGCCGGTCAGGTCGTGCAGGTCGCTGGTTTCGTCCGGCGAGAACAGGGTCCAGTCGCCGTCTTCGGCGACACGCTTCATGAACAGGTCCGGGATCCAGTTCGCGGTGTTCATATCGTGCGTGCGGCGGCGATCGTCACCGGTGTTCTTGCGCAGATCGAGAAACTCCTCGACATCGATGTGCCAGGTCTCCAGATAGGCACATACGGCGCCTTTGCGCTTGCCGCCCTGGTTGACTGCGACGGCCGTATCGTTGGCGACCTTCAGAAAGGGCACGACACCCTGTGATTTGCCGTTGGTCCCCTTGATGTGAGCCCCCATGCCCCGCACCCGGGTCCAGTCGTTGCCCAGCCCGCCGGCAAATTTCGACAGCAGTGCGTTGTCCTTGATCGCACTGTAAATGCCGTCCAGGTCGTCCGGTACGCTTGTCAGGTAACAACTCGACAACTGTGGTCGCAGCGTGCCGGAGTTGAACAGCGTCGGGGTCGAGCTCATGAAGTCGAAGCTCGATAGCAGGTCGTAGAACTCGATCGCGCGACCCTCGCGGTCGATCTCGTTGATCGCCAGGCCCATCGCGACGCGCATGAAGAAGGCCTGCGGCAACTCGAAGCGGGTACCGTTGGAGTGTATGAAGTAACGGTCGTAAAGGGTCTGCAGTCCGAGGTAGGTGAACTGCAGATCGCGCTCTGGCTTGAGTGCGGCGCCCAGGCGCCCGAGATCGTATTGAGTCAGGCGTTTGTCGAGCAGTTCGAGATCCGCGCCGCGCTTGATATAGCTGGCCAGGTACTCACCATAGCGTTGGCCCATCTCCTGCTGTGTCGCGACACCGGTGTCCATGCCGAGGAAGCCGAGTGCTTCGCGGCGGAGCAGGTCCATCAGCAGGCGCGCAGCGGCGTAGGAGTAATTCGGCTCCTTTTCGATCAGGGTGCGCGCGCTCATCACCAGCGCCTGTGATACGTCGCGCTCCTTGACGCCGTCGAACAGGTTGCGACAGGTGTCATCCAGGATCGATTCGACTGTGACCGACTCCAGACCGCTGCACGCCTCGGCGACCAGCCTGCGCAGGCGCTCGATGTCCAGCGGTCGGCTCGAACCGTCGGCCAGCAGCACGTTCACCGGAGGCTGTTCGATCTTCGCAGACGTCTTCTTGGCAGCCTCTTCGGCGCGCTTGCGCGCCTGGTCCTCGCGATACAGCACGTAGGCACGAGCCACCTTGTGCTCACCGGAACGCATCAGAGCCAGTTCCACCTGGTCCTGAATGTCCTCGATGTGGATCGTGCCGCCGGCCGGGTTGCGTCGGAACAGCGCCTCAGCGAGCTGTTCGGTGAGGCTCTGGACTAGGTCGTGCACGCGCCGTGAGGCGGCCGCGCTGCCGCCTTCGACGGCGAGAAAGGCCTTGGTCATCGCCACGGCGATCTTGTTGGCATCGAAGCTGGTCACCTTCCCATTGCGGCGGATGACCCTGAGTGCGCCGGGTGCGTTGGCGCTGATATCCGGCGTTGCGTGGGCTTGGGTGGTTTCGCCCGGGGGTGTGGCGATACTCTGCTCACCGCCATTCGACTGCGTTACTTCGGTTGCCATCAGGCTCCTCCTGGATAGTTGTGCTGTGCGGGCTGATCGCGTTGCGCGATCGGGCAGGAAGACTGCCGAGGTGTTGTGCTGTCCGCTTCGAAACACAATATATACGCTGATTGAGCAGTGTCAACCACAATATCTTGTGTATAAAAGCTGTGGAAAACAGTGAGAAATCTGTGCGTGATTTGTGGAAAAAGGTGTCGTGGGCAGGGGATTCTCAGCACATTCAGCGACTTAAGGGGATTGCCCGGACGCGCTCGGCGAAGGTCCCCGCTGCGGGGGGCGTGGACACACTTGAGCCAATCTCGGGAAACTGTTTCCTAAGCCGTTTCGGCCGTCGCCGCGCTTGGATGACCCTGGGGCCGGAAGGCGCCTGGATCAGCGGTAATGGCGCTCGATGATGTCGTGCAGGTGGGCCGCCGTCACCGGGCCCATGTGACGTTCTACCAGGGCACCGTTCGGGTCGACGATCGTCGTGGTCGGTAGGCCTTCCAGGGGTTCGAACGGCACCAGCGGTGTGTTGCCGATTTTGAGGATCGGAAAATTGATTGCGAAAGGCTCCAAGAAATTCCTGGATTCGTCGGCGCTGGTCTCTTCGAAATTGATGCCGATCACCTGGACCGAAGGATTGTCCCGCTGATAAGCGACCAGTTCGGGCAGCTCGCGTATGCAGGGACTGCACCAGGACGCCCAAAAATTCACGACCACCCAGCGGCCGCGATAATCTGACAATGTCACCGGCCTGCCGTCCAGGTCGTGCAGTGTGAAGTCGACCGGCTCGGCCATCGCCGGTCCGCAAAGCAGGGCGATGAGTGGCAGTGCCAGGATGGAACGGTGGCTCAGTCTGTTCATGCCTCGATTAGTCCCGCTTGCCGTCAAAAAGTTTTATTGAAACCTCGGGACAGCCGGTGGATAGGGACCCGCATCGCCCGCGCTGGCCGGCGACGCCACATCGCCGGTGACGTCGCGGGCCGAATCGCACTGGATTGGTGCGGGCACGTGCCGGGTGTCGCCCATCTGGTGCGTATACAACACCATTCGCCGGCTCGTCGGTGGGCCGCAATGCGGCAAACCCTTATGTCGCATAGCAAAACCTTTCTTGGCACGAGCCATGCTTAGGTTCTAGGTGAAATCGCTACGCGGTGATTTCTCCTAACTCTCTGTCGATATTGCCAGGTTTGGCTCACGTCGCCGCCCCAACTCCGTTTGGCGCGGCGCTTTTTTTGTCCTTGGCCCCCCGGGGCGCATGGCCGCGCTGCCGTCGCCAGCGCTGTAAGCACAAGCGCGCGACACCGGATGCCACGCGCTGACCGGTGCCGTCAGGGCAGGACCAGTGTCAGGCCGGCGATCAGCCGGTCCGGATCCTCGATGATGTGCGCGTTGGCCTGGTAGATACGGCCCCAAAGGTTGCCGTCGCCCAGGAAGCGGGCGGCGACCGTCGCGAGCGTATCCTCTGGGCGCAGCCTGTAGAGCCCGACGGCCCCGGTTTCGCCGGCGATAAGCAGCTGACGCTCGCGAAGCTGGCGCGCCGTCGCATCGAATTCGGACTGCAACGCCGTGTTCCCTGGTTGGCGCCGCATTGTGCGGTGCATCGTGCGCATCTGCTCGGCCAGGCTCGCCGCCCCGGACTTCAGCTGCTGCAGTGACGCAGAACCGCCCAGCTCTGGCGGGAGCCCGGCCTTGAGTGTGGCCATGTCGCCGCGCAGTGCCGCGCCTTCATCCCTGCTCGCCTGTAGCTCGCCCTTGAGCAAGGCGACATCCGCCTGCAGGTCGGTATTGTGGCGCTCGAGCTGTCGCAGCTCGCCGGAAAGGCGGGACACCTCGGCGCGCGCCGCCGAAAGTTCGTTGTCGCTTGCCAGTGCGCGCTGTTCCAGAGAGCTGATCGTTACCTCGCTGCGCTTCAGACGCTGCGTCAATTGATCGCGTTCGCCGCTCATTTTACCGAGCGCCTTCATGCCCCGGTCGATCTCCGCTTGTGCCTGCGACAGGCGACCGGACAGCTCGTCGCGTTCGGCCGTCGTCGTGTCCAACGCTTTTCGCGTCGTGGCGAGGTCTCGCTCGAGCCGTTCGAGCTGCCCGGTCGTCGCAGCCAACTCGCGTTTTATCGTGTCCAGCGACTGTTGGCCGCTGCGCAGTTCCTGTTGCATCCGATCCCGCTCGGCGCCGAGCGAGGCGACTCGCTGTCCGGCGTCTGCGAGCTTTCCCTCGGCGACGGCGAGCCGTTCCGCAGCCCCTCGTTGCTCCGCCTGTAGCCTGTTCAGCTGACTGCTCGCCGCCTCGAGTCGTGCCCGCGTCTCGGTCAATTCTGCAGCCAGGCGCTCGCGCTCTCCGGTGTCCTGTTGCGACGCCAGCTCCAGGCGCTTCAGCTGGTCGCCGAGCTGCCGTCCCCGTTCCACTTCCAGACTCAGTTCCTGCCGCAGCCGGTTGATTTCGGCAGACAAGGCGCGGTTGTCCGCTGTGGCCGCTTCCGACGCCGACGCGGCTGTGGGCGGATCGCTTTCCGCATGCGCAGCGCCAATGGCGCAAGCGCCGAGCAGACAGAGCGCGGCGAGCGGCAAGCTGGAACAGACGGGTCTTGACGGTTTCGCGATGCCGGTGGAAGTGGCTGACGTGCTGGTCATGGTTCGGCCTCCGGATGATTGTTGTTGGTCGGCTCTTCTTTCGGGCCTTGGCGGCCAGTATAGCCAACCGTCAGGGCCAATTGGTGTCGTCCGCAGCGTCGGCGCCGGACCGCTGCTGTGGCACGCACCGGACCGGGCGAAAGAAATTCGCCCAGCGGCCGATACGCCGCGATAGGCGCCATCTGACGGCCTCTGCCGAGCCATAGGAACGGCGCCTCCGATTCGCCCCGATATCAAAGAGGACTCGCATGCATTCCACTCGACAATCCCTGTCCTGGATGTTGGTCTACCTGGCAGCGGTTGGGACGATCTGCGTGCTGTTGCTGGAGCCGCTGCGCAGTGCCTTCATCGCGAACTGGGGTTTCAACTCCGTGATACTCGGCGTGCTGGCCGTCGGCGTCCTGATCAATTTCCGCCAGGTGATGATATTGAACACCGAGATCAACTGGATCCGTGTGTTTCGTACCGGGCAGCCCGGTATTTCGGTCACCGCAGAGCCCCGGCTGTTGAAGCCGCTCGCCGCCCATCTGAGCAAGCGGCGTCGCGACCGTTTCAGCCTCTCGGCACTCGCATTGCGCACCATCCTCGACGGGATACGCGAACGGCTCGACGAATCGCGAGAGATTTCCCGCTACCTGATCGGCACGCTGGTCTTCCTCGGCTTGCTTGGAACCTTTTGGGGTCTGATCGGTACCATTGCGGCGGTCGCTCAGGTGATTGGGGCCCTGGAGGTCGGCAGTGCGGACTTTGCCGCGGTGTTCTCCGATTTCAAGCAGGGGCTGCAGGCGCCGTTGAGCGGGATGGGTACCGCGTTCAGCTCATCACTGTTCGGTCTCGGCGGCTCGTTGGTGCTGGGTTTTCTGGATCTACAGGCCGGGCATGCGCAAAACCGGTTCTTCAACGGCCTGGAAGAATGGCTGACCGGCGTGACCCAGCTGGTCGACGACCTGGCTGCGCCGCCCCTGGCCGAAGCGGCCGCCGAGCTGCGCGATGAGGACGCGGCGCCGACGCTGCAGCTGCTGCTGGATGCCGTCCATTCCGAGCGTCGGCTGCTCGAGGAATTCCTCGCGGCGCAAGCGGGCACGTCGCCCGCGCGCGACGCGGGGACCGTGCACCGGGCGCAGGAGGCCTGAAGGCATGGCGGCGGTCGCGAGACGCGCACGACGCACGATCGACGTCTGGCCCGGCTATGTGGATGCGCTCGCCGCGCTGCTGATCCTGGTGATCTTCGTGCTGCTGCTGTTCAGTTTCGCGCAGTTTCTGTTGTCACAGCTGCTCGATGCCCAGGAGACGGAACTCGACGTGATGTACCGGCGCGTCGTGGAACTGACCGATCTGCTCGGCCTGGAGCAGGAACGTACCTCCGCGCTCAGCGAGGACGTCGCCGGGCTGACGCTGCGTGTAGACGGGCTGACGGGGCAGAACAGCCTCTTGAATTCACAGGTCGTGGAACTCGGCCGGCGCAACCGGGCGAAGCAGGAAGAGATTGGCGAACAGCTGCTGCTGATTGCGAGCCTGCAGGAAGACGTGGACAGTCTGCGTGCGCTGCGCTCGCAGCTCGAGGCGGATGTCGGACGGCTGGCCTCGGAACTCGATCTGAATCTTCAGGCGCTCGGTGCCGAACGCGACCGCTCCAAGGCACTCGCCGCGCAGCTCGCGGACGAGACCGAGCGCACCCTGCTCGTTCAGCGCGAGCTGGAGGAGCGCACCATCCGCATCCAGGCGTTGTCCGCGCTGGTCGCGCGGCGCGACCAGGCGGTCGCCGAGGAGCGCGAGCTCGGCGCCGCGGCGCGGGCCGAGCTCGTGCTGCTCAACGCGAAGCTCGATTCTCTGGAAAGCCAACTCGAAGAGATCGAGCTCGCGCTGGCGGCGTCGGAAGCGAGTAAGGCGGAACAGGCGGTGCAGTTGGAAGCGCTTGGCCAGCGTCTGAACGTCGCGCTGGCGCGCGAGGTCAACCGGCTGCAACAGTATCGCTCCGATTTCTTCGGCCGCCTGCGGGACCTGCTCGACGCCAATCCGTCGATCCGGGTGGTGGGTGACCGGTTCGTTCTGCCTTCCGAGCTGTTGTTCGACTCGGGCAGTGCCGCGCTGGCCGATCCCGGCCGGGCGGAACTGGCCAAACTCGCGGCCACGCTGCACGATCTCGCATTACGCATCCCGGCCGACATCGACTGGATCCTGCGCATCGACGGACACACCGATCGGGTGCCGATCAACACGGCACGCTTTGCTTCCAACTGGGAGCTCTCGACGGCCCGCGCGCTATCGGTGGTGCAGTTCCTGGTCGATCAGGGCATCGCGCCGCAACGTCTCAGCGCCGCCGGTTTCGGTGAGTTTCACCCGATCGACCCGGCCGCGACGCCCGACGCCTTGCGACGCAATCGCCGCATCGAGCTGAAGCTCACGGCCCGCTGACGCGATCCCATTGGGTGATTGGCGATTCGGGACCGTGCGGCCCCGATCAGAGCGCCGCCTATGCCCAGCCGGCAGGCGCCCAGCTGTCCATCATCTTCATGCGTGCGGCATGCAGCCGTTCCGACATCAGGCCAGCGAACCGTTTCATCAGCGCGTAGCCGAAGTCGGTGTCCTTCTCACAGTATTGCAGCAGGGCTTTGCCATCGAACACGAGTACTTTGGAGTCGGATCGGGCCTTGGCCTCGAACGTCCAGCGGTAAGGCGGAATCAACCAGGACCAGCCGAGTACATCATCGGGTCCGAGCGACTGTACTTCCAGGGCCGGCCCGTAAATCGCCGGGACCTCGACCTCGATCGAGCCCTCTCTGAGGATGTAAAAATGCTCGGCGGGTTCCTGCTGCTGGAACAGCAGTTCGCCTGCGGCATAGGTCTGCTCGCCGGCATGTTTGGCCAAAACCTCGATGTGGGCGGGGTCGAGGTCGGAAAAGATCGTGTGGGACTGCAGGTATCTGACCAAGTCGTTCTTGCTCATCTGCGGAGACTCCTGTACGGGCGCCTGGATTTAAAGCGGCTTGGTCCGACTGATCCGCTCTGGCAAACACCCCGGACTTTAGCACACGGGCGATTGCCGGGCGCGATGCAGCGGTGGGATCCCGCTGCCGCACGCCGGCGGTGAACATGCCCCGCGTTGTGCCCGCCGGGGCCCCGCGCCCCAGGGGCCACCGGGTCGGCAGATGGGGTAGTCTGCACCTTTTTGACGTCTGACCGGCGAGCCGGCGACGGACGCGAACACGGATGCGGGGAGGGCGTGGCATGCTACTGGGCGGCGATATCGGCGGTACCAAGACGGTCCTGGCACTTTACCCAATGGAGCGGGGTGCCCTTGGCAAGGCCCTGCATGAAACGCGCTTTGCAAGCGGGCGTTACGGCCGCCTCGAAGACATCGTTGCAGAGTTTCTGCGTGAAACCGGGGTGCAACCCGTCGCGGCAAGCTTCGGTGTCGCCGGCCCGGTCACGGACCGGCGGCATGCCCGGATAACCAATCTCCCCTGGACCATCAGCGCCGACGATATCGGCAGCTCGTTTGGAATCCGCGACGTCTATCTGCTCAACGATCTACGCGCTATCGCCGTCGCGGTGCCGCACCTCGAACCGGACGCCATCTGCACGCTGCATCGCGGGACCCCCAGGCCGCGCGGAAACATCGCGGTCGTGGCCCCGGGAACCGGCCTTGGGACGGCCTTTCTGGTCTGGACCGGCGAACGCTATATCGCTTGCCCCAGCGAGGGCGGGCATGCCTCGTTTTCGCCGCGTACCGCGCAGGAAATAGGGCTTCTGGAATACCTGCAGGGTCGCTATGGCCATGTCAGTTTCGAGCGTATCGCGTCCGGCCGCCATCTGCCGGACATCTATGACTTCTTCGGCGAGCGCTGCGGTTATGTCGAGCCGGCCTGGTTGCGCGACGCGCTTGCGCAGGCGCCCGACCGGACGCCGGTGATCGTGCAGGCGGCCCTGGCAAACAGGGCCGCGATTTGCGAGGCGACCCTGGACCTGTTCGTGCACGTGCTTGCAACCATCACCGGCAACCTGGCCGTCACGCTGCTGCCGAGCGGCGGCATCTATCTCGCCGGCGGTATCCCGCCGCGCATCCTCGACCGACTGCAGCGGCCCGATTTTCTCGATGCGATAGCGGACAAGGGGCGATTCTCGCACCTCACTGCCAGCATGCCCGTACATGTGATACTGGATCCCGGGGCCGCGTTGAGCGGCGCGGCCTGGTTTGGCCTCGAGGCCTTACGGCAGCAGGCCGCTGCGGGTTAGCTGTCATATGCGCGGGGCACCGGGGCCATGGGCCTCGGGGCCAAATCTGGCACAATTCTGCGGATAGCCCGCCGGGCGACCGTCGATGGTGAACTCAAATGTCTGAAGGCCTCGCTGTACCCATGCTGGGTTTCATTGCCGCTTCCGGTACCGGCAAGACCACGTTGCTGACCCGGCTCATTCCGGCCCTGGGGGCGCGCGACATCCGCTGTGCCGCGATCAAGCACTCACACCATGACTTCGACATCGACATACCGGGCAAGGATTCCTACCGGCTGCGCGAGGCGGGTGCCCGGCAGGTGCTGCTCGCGTCGCCGTACCGCATCTTCTCTGTCGAACAGGGTGACGGGCAGACGGAACCACGACTGCGTGACCTGCTCGCGCGCCTCGATCTGTCGGTGATCGATCTGGTCCTGGTCGAGGGATTTCGCGACGAACGGCTGCCGAAGATCGAGGTGCATCGCCCGGAGCGGGGCATGCCGCTATTGTGTCTGCAGGACGCGGATATCATTGCGGTGGCCAGCGATGGCGATCCGACGCAGCGGCTATCCGTCCCGATACTGCCGCTGAATGCGCCGGCCGATGTCGCCGCTTTCATCGTCGGCTGGTTGCGGGAGGGCGCGGCGGTGGGGCGCGAAAAGTCTGGCCAAGCGCATTGATGACTGTCATGGGCGGCTGGGGGTTGTCAGGGGTTATGCTGCGCGAAATCATTGGCATCGGGTGATTGCATGACCGAACAGATTCGTCGTGTCGCCGTCTGGAGCGGTTGGCTGCGCCTGGCGCACTGGTCGCTGGCCGGCGCGACCCTGCTCCTGCTGGCGACCGGTTGGCTGATCGGTAACTCGCCTGCGGTCGCCGAGTCGGCAGCGGAGATCCACTATCTGGGCGCCGCACTGCTGCTGTTTGCGTTGATGTTGCGGCTGTTTCTCGGCTGCTTCGGCAATCCGGGCGAACGCTTGGCTGAGTTGTTGCCGCGAGATCAGGAACTCGATGGCATGCGTGCGAGCCTGTGGTTCTATCTGTCGCTGGGCCGGGCGCGCCTGCCTGCCTGGTTCGCGCACAACCCGTTGTGGAAGCCGCTCTACCTTTTTCTGCTGCTGGTCCTGTGCCTGTCCCTGCTGACCGGATGGTTGATGCAAGAGACCCCGCTGATCGGCCGCCTGTACCTGCCGCGGGCGCATGTCTGGCTGGCCAATACCGTTGCGGTACTGACCGCTGCCCACTTGTACAGCGTGATCCTGCAAGATCTCAAGGGTACCACTGCGGATATCTCGGCGATGGTCAACGGTCATCGCTATTTCGGTATCGAGCGCGACGGACTGGTCAGGCCCGAGATTCCGCAGGTATCGATCCGCCTGGACGAGCTGGGACGCTCGAGCGATTCAAAACGGGAAGGCTGAACGGGTGTGCGCGACCAGCCCGATGTAAGCGAAACAGGCCAGTGCGGCCATAAAGGCCATGGCCCGGACACGGCGCGTCCTGCCGAGCCGCAACGCGACGAATCCAAGCGCAATGTATATCACCAGCACGAGCAGTTTCGCGGTCAGCCACGGGCTGTTGACCGGGCTCAGATGCAGCTTCACCGCCATCCATACGCCGCTGAACAGGAGCAGGCTGTCGATC
The DNA here is from genome assembly GCA_965364465.1 of uncultured Chromatiaceae bacterium. GTDB lineage: Bacteria > Pseudomonadota > Gammaproteobacteria > Chromatiales > Chromatiaceae > Thiosocius. The sequence goes on along the minus strand of CBDTXT010000014.1, from coordinate 4,709 downwards.
AGGTGCGGCCAAGTCCGCATCCAAATGCGCTGCGGCATTCCGGAGCCTGCGAGCACCAGACCGCCGCGCAATGCAAAGCCGGCGATCGACAGCAGCGCGCAGGCCTCGTGGACCAGCTTCAACGTGACATGCTCCGCGATCATCGGGCAGGGTTGACGCCGGGGGGCGTCCGATCGGCGCCCCGGCGCGGTGTCACTTGATCCCCTTAAGCCTCTCGCGCAGCGCGGCGGTCACGGTCTCGAGCACCTGGATACGCGCCAAACGCTTGTCATTGCCGGCGATCAGGTTCCAGGGTGCGTGACTCGCGCTGGTGCGTGCCAGCATTTCGTTGCTTGCCTCACGGTACTGGTCCCATTTTTCACGGTTGCGCCAGTCCTCGTCAGTGATCTTGTAGCGTTTGTAGGGTGTGTCCTCGCGCGCCTTGAAACGCGCCAGTTGCTCTTCCTTGCTGATCTGCAGCCAGAATTTCTGGACCACGATGCCGGCCTGGGTGAGCTGTTCCTCGAAGTCGTTGATCTCCAGGTAGGCGCGCGCCCAACCGGCGTGGCTGGTGAAGCCTTCGACCCGTTCGACTAGCACCCTCCCGTACCACGATCGGTCGAAGATGGTCATGCGTCCGCCACGCGGTATGTGGCGCCAGAACCGCCAAAGGTAGTGATGTGCCTTTTCCTCGTCGCTCGGTGCGGCGACCGAGATCACTTGCCGCAGGCGGGCATCGATCGCCTGGGTAACACGGCGGATCGAGCCGCCCTTGCCGGCGGCGTCGACCCCTTCGAACACCAGCACGGTCGAGATCTTCTCTCCGTAGGCGCGCCACGCCAGGTCGTTCAACTCGCTCTGCAGTGCACGCAGCTTGCGGCGAAAGTCGTCGCGCGAGATCGTCTGTGTCAGGTCGACGCGGTCGAGCAGGGAGATGCGCGCCTCGGGGGCGTCCGGCAGTATGCTGCCGTTGCCGCCCGACGGCGCGTCTTTGACGCGCCGCTCTTCATGCGGTGCCTGTGCGAGGGCGTGCTGGATCTCGCGCAGCAAGATGCGGCCGGTGGTCATGTCGCGGTAGCGATGGTCGGTCGCCTCGATGATGTGCCACGGGGCGCGGCCGATATCGGTGCTGCGCACGACGCGATCGGCGACCTCCTCGAAACGCCTGTATTCCTGGCTGAATTTGGATTTGCGGGGCAGCATCTTCCAGCGACTGCGGTCGCTGCGCGCCAGTGCCTTCAGTTTGCGCCGCTGGTCCTTCTCCGCCATGTGGTACCAGCACTTCACGATCACTGCGTCGTCGTTGATCAGCATGCGCTCCAATTCGCGGATCGTACGCAGACACTGATCCAGCTTGGCATCGTCCCACTTGCCGGTGAAGCGCTGTTCGATCGGCCAAAGGTACCAGCCACTGAAAAACACGCCGATCTCGCCGCGCCGAGGCATCGCGCGCCAGAACCGCCACGCCCTGGGACGCAACTTTTCTTCGTCGCTTTCCTCCCAGAACGCGTAGACGTTCACGCCGCGCGCATCCAGCCATTCGTCCAGTGCGTTGACCACCCCACCTTTGCCGGCGGCCTCGACGCCGGCGATGATCACGTACACCGGTATATTGCGTTCCCTGATCGCGATCTGCGCCTCGAGCAGTTCAGTGCGCAGGTCGCCGACCTGCGCACGATAGGCCTTCTTGCTCAGGGTGCGACCGATCTTGGCTGTGGCGAACATAGCTGGCTCCTTTTCATTTGCCGGGAAGCGCGCCGCTGATCTGGTGTTCGGCGGCGAAGTCGAGCATGCGCTGGATCGACTTGACCGCCTGATCGCGTATCGCCGGCTTCACCTCGATCGCGTTCTGGCCGGTGATCAGCACCTGCTCTAGGGTTTGCAACGCGTTCATCGCCATCCAGGGGCAGTGGGCACACGACTCGCAGCTTGCCCCGGCGCCCGCGGTAGGGGCGGATATCAGCTTCTTGTCCGGCGCGAGCTGATGCATCTTCCAGAAGATGCCGTCGTCGGTTGCGACGATGAACTCCCGGTTGGGCATCTGCGTCACGGCCTGGATCAGCCGGGTTGTCGAGCCGACCACGTCTGCCTGTTGCAGTACGTCGTCGGGCGACTCCGGGTGCACCAATACCGCGGCTTCCGGGTGCATGCGCTTGAGGCGCTGCAGCGCGAAGCCCTTGAACTCCTCGTGCACCACGCAGCTGCCCTCCCAGAGCAGGATGTCTGCCCCCGTCTGCTGCTGGACATAGTGGCCGAGATGTCTGTCCGGTGCCCAGAGTATCTTCTCGCCGCGCGCGTGCAAGTGTTTGACGATCGGCAGCGCGATGCCCGATGTCACCATCCAGTCGGCGCGCGCCTTTACCGCGGCGCTGGTGTTCGCGTAGACCACGACGGTCCGCTCGGGATGGGCGTCGCAAAACGCGCTGAACAGATCCGCCGGGCAGCCCTCGTCGAGCGAGCAGGTCGCGCCCAGGTCCGGCATCAGCACACGCTTCTCGGGGTTGAGTATCTTGGCGGTCTCACCCATGAAGCGGACGCCGCAGACGACGATGGTGTCTGCATCGCTGGTCGTGCCGTAGCGCGCCATCTCCAGCGAGTCGGCAACGCAGCCTCCGGTCTCTTCGGCGAGTGCCTGCAGGTCTCCGTCGACGTAGTAATGGGCGACCAGCACTGCATTCTGGGCACGCAGCTGTGCCTTGATGCGTTCCTTCAGCGCCCGTTTTTCCGTGCCGGAGAGACTGGGCCAGATCGGGTGCTTGGGGACCTTGACGGTCGGCGGTGTCCGGTCGAATCTGCTCGGTTGTACAGTCATTTGATGATCTCCACCCGCTTGGGGTGCCGGGCGCGGTACTCCCGGGCCGGTCGGTGTTTGCCGTTGCGCCGCTGCCGCCCAGTCTCCTCGACCAGGCCCAGCGACAGGATGCGTTTGCGAAAGTTTCTCTTGTCCAGCGGTTGGTTCAGCAGTGTCTCGTAGACCCGCTGCAGCTCCCCCAGCGTAAACCTCTGGGGCATGAACTGGAATGCAATAGTCGAGTAATCCAGTTTGCCAACCAGCCGCCGGTGCGCCAATTCGATGATCTGCGCGTGATCGAAGGCCAATGGCGGCAGCTCGTCGAAGGCGTGCCAGGCCACCTCGGATGCATCGCTGGCCGCGCGCGGCGTCGCGAGTGCACCCTGTGGCACCAGTGCGTAATAGGTCACACTGATCACCCGTTCGCGCGGGTCACGGTGGGTCGCGCCGAACGTGTAGAGCTGTTCCAGGAACAGTCCGCCGATCCCGGTTTCCTCCTGCAACTCGCGCGCGGCACATGTGTCCAGGTCCTCGTCGATGTCGAGAAAGCCACCCGGCAGCGCCCAGCAACCCCGGTGCGGTGGTTTTGCGCGTCTCACCAGCAGCGTGGCCAGGCGCCCGTCGCGGACCGTGAATACGACCACGTCGGTGGTGACCGCCGGGTGCGGGTAGGGATAGCTGAACGTCTCTCGCGGCGCTCGCATGGGTTGCCAGGTGTCGAAGGTCCACGGACCAAGATAGTGTGTTCAGTACACTAATTCAAGGCGCCGGCCAAAGACGCGCGGCGCCGCGCGCACCACTGCTGTCACCGTGTACCGGACGCAGCAGGCGGGTATGAACGACCTCCGAGAACACGTACCGGCCCCAGCGCTGCGGCACCGCCGTGTAGAGACGCTCGATGTTGGACAGCCCGCCGCCGAGCACGATCGCGTCGGGGTCGAGGACATTGATCACACTCGCCAGGCAGCGCGCGAGCCGGTCTGCGTAGCGGTCGAGGCAGGCGATCGCGGCCGGCTCGCCGGCAGCCGCCCGCTGCACAATGACCAGCGCGGACGATGGCAGCGCGTCCTTCGCATAGTCGCGCGACATGCCCGGGCCGGAGAGGAAGGTCTCTATGCAGCCCTGCTTGCCGCAATAGCACGGCGGCCCGGGGCGCTCGTCGTCGTTCGGCCAGGGCAGCGGGTTGTGGCCCCATTCGCCCGCGATTGCGTTCGGCCCGTGCAGCAGCTTGCGATCGATTACGATGCCGCCGCCGGTGCCGGTTCCGATGATCACGCCGAACACGCTGCGCATGCCCCCGGCCGCTCCGTCTGCCGCCTCGGACAGCGCGAAGCAGTCTGCGTCGTTGGCAATACGCACCGGACGCCCCAGCAGGGCGGCCAGGTCGCGGTCGGGCTTCTGGCCGTTGAGACAGGTCGAGTTCGCGTTGCGCAGCCGTCCGGTGGCCGGTGACAGGGACCCGGGCGTGCCCACCCCGACGCTGCAGCGGTCGCCGCGGCGCCGCTGCAGCCGCTCGATCAGTCCCGCGACCGCGGCCATCGTGGCCGCATAGTCGCCGGTCGGGGTGGCGACCCGCTCACGCAGGCTGACCCGGTCGTCCGATTCGAGAACGATGCCCTCGATCTTGGTCCCACCGAGGTCGATACCGATCCTTGGCATACACGCCTGCCGTCAGGCCTTCTGTTCGTCCTGCGCTGCATCCTCGGCCTTCGCCGCCGCCAGCTCCAGTGCCGCATGACCCGATGGATTCGTGAAGCGGTCGTTCAGATCCTGCACGTAGCGGTCGGCATCTTCCAGGACCTGGAGTACGCGCTTCCGGCTGCGTCGGGTCCAGCCGGCCGGCTTGCGCGAGAATATGCTGTACCACGGCCGGGTGTTGAGCATGAAGGCCTGTTTCAGGTGTCCGCGGTGCCCCTCCGGCTTGGCGATCCGCTGGGCC
>CBDTXT010000013.1:0-16386 GCA_965364465.1 uncultured Chromatiaceae bacterium | reverse complement strand
GCGAAGCTGGACCTCGAGCGCACCCGGGTCAGCCTCCCGTTCGACCTCGTCGTGCTGGAACGCACCCGGGTCGCCGGCGAGGTCGTTGCCGCGCGCGAACTGATCGGTCGTGTCACGCGGGCCGACGAATACTGGGTGGAGCTGCGCACCAGCCCTCTCATGCTGCACAGGATCGCCGCGAGAAACGGTGATTCCCCGGGCTCGCGTGTGCTGGTGCGCAGTGGCGACGCGGTGTTCGAGGGTGAGGTTGTGCGTATCCGCGCCGATCTGGCGTCGGCGTCACGCCTCGCCGGGCTGATCGCCGCCGTGCCGGTCGATCGCAGCGCTGCCCGCCATCTGCTGCTGGGGAGCTTCGTGCAGGCCGAGATCGCCGCGGGCAAGCTGCCGCAGGCGATCGCTGTGCCGCGGCGCGCGGTGCGCGACAACGCACGCCTGTGGGTGGTCGACGGCCATGACCGGCTGCAGGTACGCGAGGCTCAGGTGGTCTGGGAGTCCGGCCAGGATCTGCTGCTGCACAAGGACACGCTGCTCGCAGGCGACCGGGTCGTGGTCAGCCGCATCTCGGGCATGGTTCCCGGCGCGCAGGTCCGCAGCCGCGCCGTCGACCCGGTGACCGGCCGCGCCATCGCGATGCAAACGCAAGACGCCCGGCATGACTGAGCGCGGCCCGCGTTTCGCACTCGTCACCTGGATGGCCGACAACCCGGTGGCCGCGAATCTGCTGATGTTCGCGATGCTGCTCGGCGGCGTGCTCGGTTTTTCCGACATTCGCCAGGAGATCACGCCGGATTTCACGCTCGAGTCGGTGCGCGTGAGCGTCTCCTATCCGGGCGCGAGCCCCGAGGAGGTCGAAGAAGGCATCGTGCTGGCGGTCGAGAAGGAGATCACCGGCATGGAGGGGGTGCGCAGCATCACCTCCGCGGCGAACGAGGGCTCGGGCCGTGTGACCGCGGAACTCACCGACGACGCCGACCCGGGCGAAGTACTGCAGAACATCAGCAACGCGGTTTCGCGCATCACCTCGTTTCCGGAAGACGCCGAGCCGCCGCGCGTGGCCATCAACACCCACGGCTTCTACGTTGTCAGCGTCGCGGTTGCGTCTTCGCTGCCACCGGACGACCTGTTCGAACTGAGCGAGCGCATAAGGCGCGAGATCCTGACCATGCCCGGCGTGTCCGAGGTCAACGTCCGGGGCCGGCTCGCGCCGCAAATCGCGATCGAGATCTCTCAGGAACGCCTGCGCGCGCTGGATCTCACCCTCGCCGACGTGGCGCAGGCCGTGCGCAGTGCCGCACGCGACGTGCCGGCGGGGGGGATCGAGACACTCGACGGCGAGATCCTTTTGCGCACCGAGGGCCGCCGGGTGCGGGCCAACGAATTCGCCGACATTCCGATCAAGGTGCTGGAAGACGGTTCGAGCATCATGCTGCGCGACCTGGCGCGGCTGATCGACGGGTTCGCGGAGACCTCGCAGAGCTTCGAGTTCAACGGTCGCCCCGGCCTGCGTCTCGACGTCTACCAGACCGAGAGCCAGCGCCCGATCGAGCTGGCCGGGCGCGTGCGCGCACTGGTCACGCAACTCAATGACGAGCTGCCCGAGACGGTCGCGATCAGCATTCACAACGACCGCTCCGAGCGATATGCGGAGCGCAGCAAGATCCTACTGAAAAACGGGGCCATCGGCCTGACCCTGGTGGTCATCACGCTGGGCATATTCCTCAATGCCCGTCTCGCCTTCTGGGTGGCGGTGTCAATACCGGTGGTGTTCATCGGCTCCTTCATGGTCCTGCCCGAGATCGACGTCACGCTGAACATGATCTCGATGTTCGCGTTCATCCTGACGCTGGGGATCGTGGTTGACGATGCGATCATCGTCGGTGAAAACATCCACGCGAAGCACCAGCAAGGGCTGCCGATGGCCCAAGCCGTGCGCGACGGCGCCAGCGAGATGGTCGTGCCGGTGTTGTACGCGGTCGGCACCAATATCATCGCGTTTATTCCGCTGATCTTCGTACCTGGCGTCACCGGCCAGTTCATGCGCCACCTGCCAATCGTCGCCAGTGTGGTGTTCCTGGTCTCGCTGATCGAGGCGCTGTTGGTACTGCCGTCGCATCTGAACACGGATAGCGGCCGCGACAGTCCGGGACGGCGGGATTTCTTCAGGCGCTTCGCACGCGTCAAGCGCTTTCACGATGCGGTCGCCGACAGTCTCGACCGACTGCGCGATGGCCCCTACATGCGGGTACTGAATGCCGCGCTGCGCGAGCGCTATCTCACGGCACTGGTGTTCACCGGCCTGCTCGCGCTGGTCGTCATCTGGTATGAATCGGGACGTATCGACCTGGCCTGGCGTCCAGAGATACCCGGTAACCGGGTCGATGCCGAGTTGCAGATGCCGGTCGACGCCTCGTTCGGCGAAACCCTGGCGGTGGTGCGACGCATTGAGGCGGCCGCGTTGCGCGCGCTGGACCGGCTGGGTGACCGTGAGCAGCATATCGAGAGCTGGTTCACCCGAGCCACCGCGAGCAGCGGCGATGTCAACGTGTACCTGGTCGCCGACGACCTGAGGCCCTTCACCCAGGAGCAACTCACCCGTGTCTGGCGCGAGGAGATCGGCGAGCTGCCCGAGGCCAGGTCGCTATTCTTCGAGTACCTGATCGGGCCGGGCGGCAACCAGGGGCTGCGCATCAACCTGTCGCATACCTCGACGGAGACGCTGGAGACCGCTGCCAGAGAGCTTGCCGGACACCTCGATGAGTTTGCCGGGCTGGTGGACATCAGCGACGGGGTTGCCGAAGGCAAGCGCCAGATACGCTTCACGCTCACGCCACAGGGACGTGCAATCGGTCTGACCGAGGCATCCCTGGGACGCCAGGTGCGCAACGCATTCTACGGTGCCGAGGCGCTGCGGTTGCTGCGCGACGGTTACGAGGTCAAGGTGATGATTCGCCTGCCGCGCGCGCAGCGCCTCTCGGTCCAGGACATCAACGAGTTCATCGTTCGCGGTCGCGACGGTATCGAGATGCCGCTCGCGCTGGCCGCGGATTTCAGCGAGGGTCAGGCCTACAGCACGATACGGCGTGAGGACGGAAGGCGCACGCTAACCGTGGCCGCCAGCTTCGACAAGGCCAGCGCGAACTCGCGGCGCATCCGCAGCACGCTGGAGCAGCAGGTACTGCCGGAACTCGCCGCACGCCATCCCGGCCTGAACTGGAAATTTGCCGGCGGGCGACGCGACCGCACCGAGGCCCTGGACGGCATCTTCCGGGGTCTGTGGTGGGCAGCGCTGGTCGTGTTCGCGTTGACCGCCGCACTGTTCCGCAGCTATGCGCAGGCGGTCATTATCATGCTGACCATCCCCTACTCGGTCGCCGCCGCGGTGGCGGGCCATGTGTTGCTCGGCTTCGACCTCAGCTCGGTCAGCGTATTCGGCATGATCGCCCTTGGCGGGCTGGTCGTAAACGGCGCGCTCGTACTGACACTGCGCTACAACCAGCTGGCCGTGAGCGGAGCGGACACGGCGCTGGCACGTGCCGCAAAGAGCCGGTTTCGGCCCATCGTGCTGACCTCGCTGACGACCACCGCCGGTCTGTTTCCGATGCTGTTCGAGACCTCGACCCAGGCGCTGTTCCTGGTACCGATGGCCATCGCGCTCAGTTTCGGGACTGTGGCCTCGGCATTCGTCGTGTTGTTGCTGATACCCGCGTTTCACGCGATTTGGGCGGATATACGCTACGCGCTTGGGCTGCGCGGTGCGCGCAGACCGGGCACTGGCGGGCCAGTCGCAGACGACGCGAGGAAGCGGAGCCAATCGGTACCGGACCCGTGAACCGGGCCGAGCTCAGGCTGCAGCCTGGCCCTTGCGGCGCGGCGCGGCAACGGTCTTGCGCGACGGGCGCAAGGTGTCGATAGTCTCGCCGATCAGCGCACCGAGGGTCTGGTAGGTCTTGATCTGGGCCCGCTGATACGCGGTATCGGGCGCCTCGCCGGCGAGTGACAGGCGGGCCTCGAAGAAGGCCTGGTCCGCCTCGAGCGAACTCAGGTCGGTGGCCGCGCCGGGACGTGTGATGACAAGCGTGCTCATGCTTTGCATTTTAGCAGGCAGCGGGGCGCTTGTGACCCGGTGTCACAGGCCCGCCAGCCGCGCCTTCAGACAATGATCCGAATAAAAATTTACCGACCCAGAGTACAAAAATCGCTGTGCTAGACTTCTTTAGATCCCGGTCAGGCCGGGCGTTTCGTCTTTCCCTGAAAATCATTTGGGTGGTCATCCAAAAATGTCCGAGTTTCTCGATCGGCTGCGTGGATCTTCAGCCTTTTTCGGCGCCAATGCCCCGTTCATCGAGGATCTATTCGAGGCCTACCTCGAAGACCCCGGCAGCATCCCCGAGAACTGGCGTCAGCACTTCGACAGCCTGCCGCCGGTCAACGGTGGCCAGACCGTCGACCTGTCGCACCGCCGCGTCCAGGACGCGTTTCTGCAGCTGGCGAACGACCCGAACTCGAGGGTCAGCACCGGCCTGTCGGCAGCGGCCGCCGAGCGCCAGGCCAAGGTACTGCGCCTGATCAACGCCTACCGCGTGCGCGGCCACCAGAGTGCCAGGCTCGATCCGCTCAACATCAATTCCGGGATCCCGCTGCCGGATCTCGAGCCCTCGTACTACGGGCTGGGCAAGGAGGACATGGACACGGTGTTCAATACCGGGTCCCTGTTTGCCCCGGACCAGATGCCGCTCAGGGATATCCTCGCGTTGGTCAAAGAGGTGTACACGGGGACGGTCGGTTCCGAGTACATGCACATCACGAATACCGAGGAGAAACGCTGGATTCAGCAGCGGCTGGAAAGCTATCGGGTCAGGCCCGAACTGGAGGAAGACGACAGGCGCTGGATTCTGTACATGCTCACCGCGGCGGAGGGCATCGAGAAATTCATGCATGCGCGTTATGTGGGCCAGAAGCGCTTTTCGCTGGAGGGCGGCGAGTCGCTGATCCCGATGCTCGACGAGCTGATCCAGCGCGCCGGGCGTGAAGGCGCCGTCGAGGCGGTCATCGGTATGGCGCACCGCGGGCGCCTGAACGTGCTGGCCAACATCATGGGCAAGCCGCCCGCGCAGATATTCGGCGAGTTCGCGGGCCAGCGGCACGTCCCGGACGAGGGCATCATGTCCTCCGGCGACGTGAAGTATCACAAGGGCTTTTCCAACGACGTGGAAACGCCCGGCGGCCTGATACACATCACGCTCGGCTTCAACCCCTCGCACCTTGAGATCATCAGCCCGGTGGTCCACGGCTCGGTGCGGGCGCGCCAGCAGCGCCTTGTGGACAAGACCGGCGAAAAGGTGCTGCCGATCATATTGCACGGCGACGCCGCGTTCTCCGGTCAGGGCGTGAACATGGAAATGTTCAACATGACCCAGGCGCGCGGCTACACGGTCGGTGGCACCGTGCACATCGTGATCAACAACCAGATCGGCTTTACCACGAGCAACACGCTGGACAGCCGGTCGACCGCCTACTGCACCGACGTGGCCAAGGTGGTCCAGGCACCGATATTCCATGTCAACGGGGACGACCCGGAGGCCGTGATATTCGTGACCCGAATGGCGCTGGACTACCGCAACCGGTTCCGCAGGGACGTGGTGATCGACCTCGTGTGCTACCGCCGACACGGCCACAACGAGGCCGACGAGCCGGCGGTCACGCAGCCAATCATGTACCAGCGGATACGCAACCATCAGCCGACGCGCGCCGCCTATGCGGACGAATTGATCGCGAGCCAGCTGATCAAACCTTCCGAGGTGCAGGATTATGTGGAAAAGGTCCGCAACGAGTTCGATCGCGGCCATTGCGTAGGGCGTGCGACGGTCGGTCGGGACCTGGATCCCACTCACGTCGATTGGTCGCATTACCGTGGCGTGCATTGGGACCACCCGGCCGACACCACGTTCGATCCCGAACGCTTCGAGGCACTGGCCGGCCAGATCGTGACACCACCGGGCGATTTCAACCTGCACCCGCGCGTTCAGCGCATCATGGAAGACCGCCGCCTGATGGCTCAGGGCGACAAGCTGGTCGACTGGGGCTTCGCCGAGAACATGGCCTATGCGACCCTGCTGGACCAGGGCGTGCCGATCCGCATCTCGGGCCAGGACTGCCGACGCGGCACGTTCTTCCACCGCCATGCGATGCTGCGCAACCAGGACACCGGCGAAAGCTACATCCCGCTGCGCAACCTGCACAAGGACCAGCCCAACTTCACCGTGATCGACTCGGTGTTGTCCGAAGAGGCGGTGCTCGGCTACGAATATGGCTATGCGACGGCAGATCCCAAGGCGCTGACGATCTGGGAGGCCCAGTTCGGCGACTTCGCGAACGGCGCACAGGTGGTCATCGACCAGTTCATCGCCTCGGCCGGTGCAAAGTGGGGTCTGTATTGCGGACTGGTCATGCTGCTGCCGCATGGCTACGAGGGCCAGGGGCCCGAACACTCATCGGCACGACTGGAACGCTACATGCAGCTTTGTGCAGAGCACAACATCCAGGTCTGCGTGCCCACCACGCCGTCGCAGATCTTCCATCTGCTGCGCCGGCAGATGCTGCGCCCGTTCCGTCACCCGCTGGTCGTGATGTCGCCGAAGAGCCTGCTGCGCCACCCGCTGGCGACCTCGTCGCTCGAGATGCTCACGCACGGCAGGTTCGAGAACGTGATCGACGAGATCGACCCGATCGTACCCGGGGAAGTCACGCAGATCGTGTTGTGCACCGGCAAGGTCTACTTCGACCTGCTGCAGGCCCGGAGGACGCGCGAACTGCGCCATGTCGCGCTGATCAGGATCGAGCAGTTGTATCCGTTTCCGCGCGAGGAGTTCGAGGCGGTCGTCGACCGATACCCGAATGCGACGCTCTTCGTCTGGTGCCAGGAAGAGCCGCAGAACCAGGGTGCCTGGGACCAGATCAAGCACCGTTTCCACGACCTGCTGGAACGCGAGCGCAGGCTGATCTACACGGGTCGACCCTCGGCCGCGGCGCCGGCCACGGGCTACAGCCAGGCGCATCAGGAAGAACAAGAGAAACTCGTGGACGACGCGCTGATCGGGCGTATCGATCCATCAATGAACCGAAGGGGTTAACTTATGTCGACCGAAGTTCGTGTACCCACGCTGCCCGAATCCGTCAGTGACGCGACCGTGCTGACCTGGCACAAGAAACCGGGCGAAGCGATTGCGCGCGATGAGAACCTCGTCGACCTGGAGACGGACAAGGTCGTGCTCGAGGTGCCCTCTCCCGTTGCCGGCGTACTGAGCGAGGCGCGGGTCGAAGAAGGGGCCGTGGTGACCGCCGACGAGCTGCTGGCGATCGTCGAGGCCGGCGCGACGTCCGACGGTCCGGCGACCGAGCCGCCCACCTCGCCCGAGCAGGCGAGCCAGGCCGAGGCCGAGATAGCCGCTGCGGCCGGATCGGACCAAGGCACCTCCCCGACGGCCGTCGATGACACGGACAAGGTGCTGACCCCGGCAGTGCGCCGCCTGGTCAAGGAGCTGAACGTGGATCCGGCAAAGATCAAGGGGACCGGCAAGAACGGCCGAATTCTCAAGTCGGATGTGATGGCCTATCTAGACACCCATACACCGGGCAAAGACCCCGACCTCGAGGCAGTTGCCGGGACCGCGAACGGGGCACGCGAGGAAAAGCGGGTACCCATGACCCGCCTGCGCGCACGCATCGCCGAACGCCTGATCGAGGCACAGCAGAACGCGGCCATCCTGACGACGTTCAACGAAGTCAACTTGAAGGCGGCGATGGATCTGCGCGCACGGCACAAGGACGCGTTTGAAAAGGCACACGACGTCCGCCTCGGGTTCATGTCCTTCTTTGTCAAGGCGGCCGTCGAGGCGCTCAAGCGCTTCCCGGTGGTCAATGCATCGGTCGACGGCAACGACATCGTCTATCACAACTTCTTCGATATCGGTGTTGCGGTCGGCTCACCGCGCGGGCTCGTGGTCCCGATCCTGCGCGACGTGGACCGGATGTCGTTCGCCGAGATCGAGGACACGATCCGCGCATTCGGCCAGAAGGCCAAGGAGGGGACCCTGAGCTACGACGAACTGACCGGGGGCACCTTCACGATATCGAACGGCGGCGTGTTTGGTTCGATGCTGTCGACACCGATCCTGAATCCGCCACAGAGTGCGATCCTGGGCATGCACAATATCGTCGAACGGCCCGTGGTCGAGAATGGCGAGATCGTGATCCGACCCATGATGTACGTGGCCCTGTCCTATGACCATCGCATCATCGACGGTCGCGAGGCCGTGCAATGTCTGGTGACCATCAAGGAGTGTCTCGAAGATCCGGCACGGATGCTGTTGAGCATCTGAGTCGGGGGGGCGCGCCGCGAAGCGACGGTCGCGGCAGCCGATCAGTGCCGTGCGACAACCACCTTGTCGCGCTTTCACTGCGCGGGGAAGATCCTTGGCCAATCCAGCATGGAATCAATGCAATGACCAACATCAAGCAGGGTGACCTGATACAGAGCATCGCCGATGCGCTGCAGTTCATCTCCTACTATCACCCGCTGGACTACATCCAGGCAGTCGGTCGGGCCTACGCAAGGGAACAGTCGCCGGCGGCAAAGGATGCGCTCGCGCAGATCCTGACGAACTCGCGCATGTGCGCCGAGGGACACCGGCCGATCTGCCAGGACACCGGTGCGGTCGTCGTGTTTCTGAAGGTCGGCATGGACGTTCGATTCGACGGGCACATCACCGTGATGGAAATGATCAACGAAGGGGTGCGACAGGCCTACCTGCACCCCGACAACAAGCTGCGAGCCTCGATGGTCGACCCGCCGATTGGGTCACGTAGGAACACCGGCGACAACACCCCGGCGATCATCTACACGGACCTCGTGCCCGGGGGCCGCGTGGAAATCGCACTGGCCGCGAAGGGGGGTGGTTCCGAGAACAAGTCCAAGTTCACGATACTCAACCCCAGCGACAGCCTGGTCGACTGGGTTGTCGAGACGCTCCCCACGATGGGTGCCGGCTGGTGCCCGCCCGGTGTGCTGGGGATCGGCATCGGGGGCACCGCCGAGAAGGCGATGTTGCTGGCCAAGGAATCGTTGATGGCACCGATCGATATCGATCAGGTGAGGGCCCGCGGGCCGTCCAACGCGATCGAGGAACTGCGCCTCGAGATATATGACAAGGTCAACGCGCTCGGCATCGGCGCGCAGGGGCTGGGCGGCCTGACCACCGTGGTCGATGTGAAGATCCTCGACTACCCGACGCATGCCGCCTCGCTGCCGGTCGGCATGATCCCGAATTGCGCGGCCACCCGGCATGTGGAGTTTCATCTGGACGGCAGCGGGCCCGCGGTGCTTACGCCGCCACGACTCGAAGATTGGCCGGATGTCACCTGGCAGGTCAGCGAGTCAGCGATACGCGTCGATCTCGCCAGGCTCACCCGCGAGGAAGTGCAGGCTTGGCAGCCGGGCGACCGCCTGTTGCTCAACGGCAAGCTGCTGACCGGCCGCGATGCGGCACACAAACGCATCCAGGAACTGCTGACCAGCGGCCAGGGCCTGCCCGATGGCGTTGATTTTACCGACCGGCTGATCTACTACGTCGGCCCGGTGGACCCGGTACGTGACGAGGCGGTAGGCCCCGCCGGTCCGACCACTTCGACCCGGATGGACAAGTTCACCGAGATGATGCTGTCCCAGACCGGACTGATCGGCATGGTCGGCAAGGCCGAGCGTGGCCCGATCGCCATCGAGTCGATCAGGCGGCACGGGGCAGCTTACCTGATGGCCGTCGGTGGCGCCGCCTATCTCGTGTCGCAGGCCATACGCTCGGCACGCGTGGTCGCATTCGAGGACCTGGGTATGGAGGCGATATACGAGTTCGACGTCGTCGATATGCCGGTCACCGTGGCCGTCGACAGTCGTGGCGAGTCCGTACACCAGACCGGGCCGGCAGAGTGGAAGATCAAGATAGCCGACATGCAATCCCGCGCTTAACATCTACTTGGCGATGCCGGCACAGCGATCGAAGTCATCCTCGGCCGGAGCCAGCACGGTATCGCGAAACAGCGTTTCGTTGAACAGCGAGTGATCGGGCGAAAATTCGCTTACCGTGTCTACCGGGTCCTGTCCGGCAATGCCGGAGATCCGCACATAGGCATGCTTTGAGCGGCGCAGCATCCCGCGCACCATCGAGGATTCCCGCGACATCGACAACGCGCTCTCGCGCAAATGGACCAGATACGCGGCCCGCTTGCCGCGATGTTCAACGGTCGGCCCCACCGGGGTGAACCGGACACCGAGTCGGCGCAAGAGACGGGCGAACGGGTCGGTGATCAACATGACACAGTCGTCGATATCCCGTTTCAACGCGAAAATGATCTGGGCACGCATCATGCCGATCGTGATCTCGAACTGCTGACGCCTGCCGATGGCACCGATTCGCCAGGCCGCCAGGCAATCCTCATCCGAAGACGGGCCTGTTTCGACCCGTCGCCGCGGTCGATCACGGATGACGCAGAAACGCGAGATCTCGGCTACCGGTCTGTCGACCCGGCCCGCAGCTGCACGATCGAAGGCGCCGAGCTTATCGACGGGCAGTTGCCGACCCGCCCTGGGCAAGACCAGTCGAGTCGCCGCAACCCAGTGTTCGCTTGTCTTGTCCTGCACGATGAAATGTGCAGACTGATCGTCCCAGACATCGGTCTCACGGGCAGACGAAAAGGCGCACGGATCCTCGAAACCCCTGTCGAGGCAGAAGACCTGGTACCGAATGCGTTGATGCAGTGCAACGCCGAACGGCGTATCTGCAAAGCAGACGCGGAATGTCTCGTCGAACATTCGAAACTTCGAATCGTGGTTAATCGGATGGGTTGGTTTTCAAGTTCGGGGCGCCTGCGTCGTTATATAGGAAGTAAATCACCGTTCCGAAGACCTAAACCCGTGCCGCTGGCCAACCCGATATCAAGGCTCACCAATCTTTGGAACCTGTCCCAAATGGACCTGGTCCAGCCCTACCGTGAGTTCTTCTCGATAACGATGGCAGATACGGACGCCTTGCGCAAAGAGGTGTTTCGCCTGCGTTATGGCGTCTACTGCCGCGAGTTGGGCTGGGAAGACCCGGGCAAGTTTCCTGACGAACTGGAGCGCGACATCTACGACGGGGTCTCTCGACACTGCCTGTTGACGCACAATCGCAGCGGCCTGTACGCCGGCACGGTGCGTATGGTGATGACCCATGATTCCACGCTGGAGCCGGCGATCCCGCTGGTCGGGCACTGCGCCGAGCAACTCTACGATGGCCCGCTGCGGCCGGACCGGCTGCCGCTGGGTAGCTATGGCGAGATATCCCGCCTCGCGCTGCGTTCTGAGTTCAGGCGCCGCGCCAAGGAGCACACCAACCCGGAGGGCCACGGGGAACAGCTCTTCAGCTGGACCCAGGATGAGCGTCGGCGCTTTCCACACATCGCCCTCGGTCTCTACCTGGGCGCCTCCGTCGTCGGCCTCGCGGACGGCGCGAGCGGCGTCTATGCGATGATGGAACCTCGCCTCGCTCGCCACCTGCGCCATGCCGGCATTCGCTTCGAACAGGTCGGCGATCCGATGGATTTTCGTGGTCTCAGGGCGCCCTACTTCATCTCGCGCAAGGTGCTTTTCCGTTACCTCAGCAGACCGCTGCGCAAACTGCTGTTCGCGATCGCCGAGGATATGAACCTACAGATCTGACGGTCCCGCCAACACGGGCGAATCGCGGATTCACACCTCGGAGCCAATGCGCCTGGACAGATTGTAGCGGCCGGGTGAGATGATATCGTTCGGGTCGAACACGCTCTTCAGGCGGTAGATGGTCTGCCAATAGGGATCGTGTTCGTTGGTGATCTCGCGCATCTGATCGACCCGGGATCGATAGAGACTCAGGCCCTGGCCATGGATGCGCTCGAGCAGCTCGCCGGCCAGCGCCTGTGCACGCTGCCGTTGTTCGGCGTCGCTCCGGTTGAACAACAGGTTGATCACGCCAACCAACGTGGTCGGGCCCTCGACGTTCAGCGTTATATACAACACGAAGCCCGCATCGACCGCGATCTTCTCCAGATCCTGGACGAGCGTCGCGACCAGCCGGCCGTCGAGCGGTAGCGCCGGGTTCACGAAGATCAGGCCGCAATCCGACTCATCCAGCCGCCCCGTATCGAGACGCCCGAGCGCGCCGAACTTGTACAGCAGGTTTTCGATCGGTGCGTCCGTCGGGCGCCCCACCGCGAGCCCGTGCAGCGGCCGCGCCGCGGAGACGACCGCAGCCTGGAAGCGCGCCCATCGCTTGTGCCGCAGACGATCGAAGACCGCAAACGCCTTGTCCAGCATGCCCTCACTGATTACCTTCATCCCGGCCAGCTTGCGCGTCCGCCACCGGATCTCAGTGAGGTTGGCCGAAACGGCCGCGCGGGTACCCGAGACGCCGGCCAGGCTGGTCCATTTGTCCGGGACGACGGCATTGAGACAGGCCTCGGCCTCGGCATCCGCCTGTTCGGTGGTCAGACCGCAGCGTTCAGAAAAATAAGACGACACGCGCTGAAACAACGAACTGTGGGTTCGGGCCTGATTCGCCAGGTGGGTCACCGTGTGCAGCACGCCGTCGCGCTTCAGTTCCGCGAGCAGATCGATGAACTCCCCGAGCTGCTCTTCACGCTTCAGTCTGAGCGAGACCGCGACGTTCACGGGCCGCTTCGGGAACAGCCGAAAGCAGGCACTGGTCACGATGCCAAAATTCCCCTGGAAGAACAGTCCGTCCGTCATCGGGCCCAGACCGTAGGGATGGGCATGCGCGAGGGGGGACGCCTCACCCAGTCGGCGGAAGCCGGTACGCAGGACGTCACCGCGCCCGGTCACCACCTCCAGGCCGAACAGGTCTTCGCGGCGCGGCCCCAGGTAACCGACGCCGCGCTCCAGCGAGTTCCCG
Organism: uncultured Chromatiaceae bacterium; assembly: GCA_965364465.1. GTDB lineage: Bacteria > Pseudomonadota > Gammaproteobacteria > Chromatiales > Chromatiaceae > Thiosocius. The sequence goes on along the minus strand of CBDTXT010000013.1, from coordinate 3,409 downwards.
AGCAAACTGGTCGCGGTCCCCGCACCGGACACGTTGAAGGTCAGACCGGGGTGGTGCTCATTAAGGAAGTCGAAGATCTGCTGCTGGGTGACGCCCGGCTCGATCACCACCACCGGATGCCTGACCGAGACCTCGTCGGCATTGCGGATGCGATTCATACGGGACAGGTCGACGACGACCGCATGCGGGACCGAGGGATTTCGGGAACCATAGCCCCAATTGAACCCGATCGACACAGGGTATAGCGGGATGTCGCCATCGTTGGCCAGACGCACAAGCCCCTGCACCTGCTCGGTCGATTCCGGGAATACGACGGCAGCGATATCGACATCGAACCCGGTGACGGACTGGCCGTAGCCAGCGCACTCGGGATCATCACGCGCGATCGTGGTCATGCCCTGCTCACGCGTTTCGGCGACGAACGCGTTGATACGTGCTGCCCGCTCAGCGTCCACGGCACCGTTCCCCAGCCGGGTACCACTGCATGCCCGGGCGACGACGCGGGTTGCCGGCACCGCGCGAACCGCCCAAGTCGGCCGATGGCGCAGAAGAAAACCGCCGGATCAGGCCGAGACCCACTTCGACGCAAGTGTGCACCACAAGATCGCCCGACAGGGCCACAACTGACGCAAACAACAAAACCCTGGTCCTAGTTCCTGTTGGCTATCAGCTGTTCTACCACAGCCAGCGTATCCTGCAGATCCTTGTTATCCGGCGCGAGCGCAACGGCACCCTGGGCCAGCTCGTGGGCCCGGTCGAGGTCGGTCTCGCGCAGCACCCAGGCAAGATTGTTCATCACGGCCGGCTGTTGCGGGTTGCGCTCCAGCGATGTCTCGTACAACGCGATAGCCGCCTCCGGCTGACCCATGTCCAGCAGGCTGTCCGCCAGGTAGTTCAACGTCAACAGATCATCCGGATGCATCTTCGCCCACGCGGAAAGCTCAGCCAGGGCCTCCTTCTTCCGGCCTGCAGCCCATTGCACTCTGGCCAATGCGATCAGATTCACATTACTCGGCGCCAGTTCGAACACCCGGCGTGCCAGGTCCACCGCTTCGGCCGGTCGATTCTCTTTTGACGCGATCACGGCCGACAACGCGAGCAAGCGGGGGTTGTCGGGATGATCCTCGGGCGACCCGAGAATCCGCTTGGCGCCCACCAGATCGTTTCGCATCACCGCGTTCGCGGCCAACTCTTCGCGTGTCTCGTCAAGCCGCGGCTCGATTTCCAGTGCACGCCTGAGTTCACCCTCGTAGGCCTGTGTGTCACCCGAGTCACGAAGCAGCCCGGCATAGGTCACCGCGATCAGCGCATCGCGCGGCAGCAGGGTCGCAAGCCGGCCAAAGTCCGCAAGTGCCGACGCCTCATCATCGATTTCCAGCGCAAACCGCGCACGCAGTGCGAGGAACTTGGTGTTGTCTTCCAATTCGGCAGAGTGCCTATTGAGGAGTGCCAAGGCCCCCGCCGGGTCCCCTCGACGCCCCATCAGACGGGCCAGCAGCTCGACCGGTTCGTAGGCCCCCGGCCGCAGTTTTACGGCCTGTTCCAACCAGCGCTGCGCCGTGGCGAGATCGTTGCGCGCCACCTCGGCCGCTGCGGCGGCCAGGTAGGCCTGGTAGTCCTGCGGGTAGAGCTCGGCAATCTTCGCCTGTAGCTGCGCCGCCTCTGCGTAATTACCCTGCAGCATCTGCACCGTCGCCAGAGACCGCAATGCCGGAACAAACCCGGGATCCAGCGCGAGCGCCTGCGAGTAGGCCTGGTAGGCCTGCGCCACGTCTTTGCGCGCGATCGCGGCAACCCCCACCAGCAGATGGGCCGCCGGGTCTTGCGGGCGTCGTTCCAGATACGCAGCGGCGATCGCCTGCGCGGCATCGAAATCCCCCCTATCCGCAGCAGCGCGAACCTCGCTGTAGACCCTCGCGGTCTCGGCGCCGGCGTCCTGCAACAGCGCTTCGTCAGCTGCCACTTTGGCCGGCCTGCCGGTTTCCAACAACGCGAATTTCGGAGGGGGCGGCCTGAGTGTGATCGCCGCAATACTGCTGCTGTCGCCGCCTGAAGGCGCCAAATCCCCCTGTATCACCGCGGCAGTACGTATCCGCAACTGCGCCACATAATCGTTCAAAGCTGGGACTTGACCGACCGTATCGAGCAGCCTGTCCGCGGTGTTCGCATCACCACCGCGCAGGCTCAGGAAAGCCTCGAGGATCGCGACCTGGTCAGAGGTACGGGCCGAGCGCTGCCGGCCCAGGCGATCCAGATAGTGCTTCGCGATCTGCATCGAGCCGGTCTGACCATAGGCTGCCGCCGCGAGCAGCAACGATGGGAAATGTGCCGCATCCTTTGCAAGGACGCCATCCAGAATACTCTGTGCGTCACCATAGCTGCCGACTTCATACTCGAAATAGCCGGCAAGAAACGCTACGATCGGTGCATCCGGATAGCGACTGACCAGTTCCTGGTAGTCAGCCCTGGCCGCATCAACGTCACCGACGCGGAGCGATTCCAGGGCCCGGTACTGGCGCTCGATCCCGGGCACATAGGCCAGTTCCACCGCCTTGTCGAGCGCGGCGATCGCGCCGCCGTGATCGCCACGTTCACTGCGAATCTGTCCCAGCTTCAACCAGGCCTTGTAGTCATCCGGGCGCGCACGCACCAGGCCATCTATCAGGCCTTCCGCCTCCTCCAGGCGCGACAGCGCCATCAGAAACCGGGCCTTGGCGAGCACGGCGTCAGGCACCGCAGCGTCGAGTGCCTCGATCTGCTTCAAAAGCTCGGCCGCATCGGGCAGGCGTCCTGCCATCACAAGCGATTCCGCCTGGAGGGCGAGCACCGATACCTGGCTGGGCACCGAGATGTCCGGGGGCAGCTCGAGGCCTTGAAGTTCTTGTGTCTTGCCCTGCGCCAGCAGCGCCTCGGCCAGCAGCGGATAGACATGGTCGCTGCTTAGTCCGAGCTCAATTGCCTTTTCGAATTCGATCTCGGCGACCGCGGCATCGTTCGCCCGCAACAGGACCTCTCCGAGCACCGCCCGCACCGACGGATTCTGCGGCTCTTGCGCCGCGGCATTGAGTGCGTGGACCCTGGCCTCCGCCACTCTTCTGTCATCGATCGCGGCCTGCGCGGCGAGCAACAACTCGGCCGTCGATTTATCGCCCACGCCGTCGCAGGCGCTGAGTATGACCAAGCAGGCGGAGAGCAGCGCAGCTAATCGAAATAACTTCATAAGGAAATCCAAACGCCCGATCTGGCAACAACAAGACAACTATTATGGGACAGTCATCGGCCGCTTGTCCCATCTGATGAGTCAAGTCGTCGTAAGTGGTGTTTGGAAAGCCCAACTCGGTAGCGGCGGCGGTCAGCAGGCTGGCGAGACAGGGGCCTCGACGGCAGAGGCGGCCCAAGGCAGGGGGCC
>CBDTXT010000012.1:0-16651 GCA_965364465.1 uncultured Chromatiaceae bacterium | reverse complement strand
TTCGAAAAGATTTTGCTCCCGGTAGATCTTGGGGAAGCCAGCTCGTGGGAAGAAGCGCTCCCCACCGCGGTCGACCAGGCGCAGCACTCGGGCGGCAAGCTGCACATCGTCACTATCGTTCCCGACGAACCGCCACAGCTTGCCTGGCTCCCGGAGGACTACAGTTCCAAGATGATCGCCTATGCGAATACTCAGTTGGCAAAGCTGATCGAGACGAACGTGCCGGAGCAGATGGGGGCCCAGCCACATGTCCGCCAGGGCACGGTCTACAGCGAGATCGTGAAACTTGCCAGGGAACTCGAGATAGATCTGATCGTCATGGCATCGCAGCGGCCCGAGTTGAAGGACTACCTGCTGGGTCCGAACGCGGCCAGAGTTGTCCGACATGCCGCATGCCCGGTACTGGTTATTCGTTGATTACGTCGATATCACGCCACCCGCACATCGCGTTGCTGCGGGCTTGATGGGGTGGTCCGGCGTCGTCTGAACGGCATGCAATAACGAACAACAACACATCTAAGCCCCGGGGTGCATGCGCTGTTTCGCGTGATCGCCCGCAACGTTTGTCCACAGGGCTTGTGTCTGGAACTGGAGGATTTGACTGATGGAAGCGCTTACAAATGCGGTGAATGCGATCAACGGCGTGGTCTGGGGCCCGCTGATGCTGGTGTTGATACTGGGTACCGGCGTGTTCTTGCAAGCGGGCCTGAAGATCATGCCGATACGCAAGCTCGGCTTTGGGTTCGGCTTGTTATGGAAGGGCCGGATACCCCCCAGCGAGGGCAAGGGGGAAATCAGCCCGTTCAATGCACTGATGACGTCACTGGCGGCAACCATCGGCACCGGCAACATCGCGGGGGTCGCGACTGCGATTTTCCTCGGTGGCCCGGGGGCGCTTTTCTGGATGTGGTGCACCGCACTGGTCGGCATGGCGACCAAATATGCCGAAGCGGTCTGCGCGGTGAAGTACCGGGAGGTCGACGAGCTCGGCAACCACGTCGGTGGTCCCATGTACTACATCAAAAACGGCTTGAGCAAGAAATGGTTATGGCTCGCGCCGACGTTCGCCGGTTTCGGGGCCATCGCCGGATTCGGCATCGGCAATACCGTGCAGGCCAACTCGGTGGCCGATGTGCTCAGTTCGTCCTACGGTATCCCGACCTGGTTGACCGGTGTGGTGCTGCTGATCCTGGTGGGCGCCGTGATCCTCGGCGGTATCAAACGCATCGCGCGGGTCGCCGGCAAGCTGGTGCCGTTCATGGCCATTGCCTACTTGCTGGCAGGCCTGGTGGTCCTGGCGATCAATGCCGCCGAGATCCCGGCTGCGCTTGGTTTGATCTTCACCCATGCCTTTACGCCGGTTGCGGCAACCGGTGGCTTCGCCGGGGCGGCTGTCTGGGCGGCGATACGTTTTGGTGTCGCCCGTGGGGTATTCTCCAACGAGGCCGGCCTGGGTAGCGCGCCGATCGCACATGCCGCGGCACAGACCAAGGGGCCGGTCAACCAGGGTCTGGTCGCAATGCTGGGCACCTTCATAGACACGCTCATCATATGCACCATCACCGGCCTGGCGATCATCACCTCGGGGGCCTGGACCTCGGGTGAGACAGGTGCATCGCTGACCTCCGCCGCGTTCGAAAGCACCATCCCGGGAGTCGGCGGGCATGTCGTCACCATTTCGTTGGCCATTTTTGCGTTCACGACCATGCTTGGCTGGTCCTTCTATGGCGAAAAATGTGTCGAATTCCTGCTTGGCGTGAAGTCTATCCTGCCCTTCCGTGTGCTCTGGTGTCTGGCCGTACCGCTTGGCGCCACGGCGGACCTCGGCTTTATCTGGCTTCTGGCCGACACGCTGAATGCGCTGATGGCGGTACCCAATCTGATCGCGCTGATATTGCTGAGCCCGATCGTGTTCAAGCTGACCCGGGAATTCTTCGCCAGCAACGGGGCGACTGAAGAGGCGACAGCGACGACTGCGGACCGATAGCAGGCTTGCCGATGTCCGGCCGGCCGAAGGGATATCGGCCCGGTCGGACAGGCGCGCCGTATTGCGGGTTCGCACTACCGCGTTGTTAGAGGCTGTATCACGGTAGCCTGATGACGCACTGTGCGTCTTCTGGCCGTATGGGCCGGATCAGCGACAGGGATCTTTGAGTGCATGCGGTGGTGCGGCCTGATCGCGTGATCGGAGGAAGTCCAACGTTTTCCTGATGGGATGACGAGCAATGAATATCCAGACCCCTTATCTTCTGTTTCTCGGCGACGCGGCCGACCCCCTGGCCGCGAAGGTAGCCCAGGGTATCCGCGACTGGCGGCCCGACAGCGTGCTTGGTCAGTTTCGCATGCGCGGCTGCAACGCCGACCTTGGCCTGCAGGACATGACCATCGCTCAGGCAGTGGCGGCCGGCGCCAGAACGCTGGTCGTCGGTGTGGCCAATCGAGGCGGCGTCATTTCGGATAGCTGGGTCGAGATACTGCGCGACGCGCTGGCCCAGGGCATGGATATCGCTGCTGGCCTGCACAACCGGCTGGCGGACGTGCCGAGCCTGAGAGCAGACGCGGACCGGCTGGGCCGGTCCCTGTTCGACGTGCGCCACCCAAGCCAGTCCTTCGAGGTGGCAACAGGGGCAAAGCGCAGCGGCAAGCGCCTGTTGCCGGTGGGTACCGATTGTTCCTGTGGAAAGATGTATACGGCACTGGCGATCGAGAAGGAGCTGCGCTTGCGCGGCATCGACGCGGATTTTCGTGCCACGGGTCAGACCGGAATCTTGGTCGCCGGCAGCGGCGTGTGCGTGGATGCGGTGGTGGCAGATTTCATATCCGGTGCGGTCGAGTGGTTGTCGCCCGAAAAAGATGACGATCACTGGGACGTGGTCGAAGGCCAGGGCTCACTGTTTCATCCCTCGTTCGCCGGTGTCACCACCGGACTGACACACGGCGCGCAGCCGGACGCCTTGGTGCTGTGCCACGAGCCGACAAGGACCCATATGCGGGGCCTGCCCCATTTCCGCATTCCCGATCTCAAAGAATGTATCGATGCGAATCTGCGCGTTGCCTACCTGACCAACCCGAAGGCGCATTTCGTCGGTGTGGCCGTGAACACATCGAAGCTGAGTGAACACGAGGCTGACGCCTATCTGAAGCGGACCGAGCAGGAACTTGGTCTGGTTACGGTGGATCCCTTGCGTAACGGGGTTGCGCGGATCATTGATCAGATGATCTGATGATTGACTTGGCCGTGCACGTCGAGCGCTGGCCGATCCGCGGCCGGTTCGCGATCTCCCGTGGCGCAAAGACCTCCGCGGACGTCGTCCTGGTCGTGTTGACCGCCGGCGACTGCAAGGGCGCTGGCGAGTGCGTTCCGTATGCGCGCTATGGTGAGTCTTCCGGCTCAGTGACCGAGCAGATCCAATCACTCAGGCGGGATATTCAGCAGGGGATGGATCGCCTCCAGCTGCAGCAGAAGTTGCCGCCGGGTGCGGCGCGCAATGCGCTGGACTGCGCATTCTGGGATCTGGAGGCGAAAACCTCCGGTCAACGGGTCTGGGACCTGCTGGAACTGCCGGCACCCCAACCGCTGACCACGGCCTATACGCTGTCCATGGACAGCCCGGAAAACATGCACAGGGCGGCGTTGGAAAACGCCCACCGACCGTTGCTGAAACTCAAGCTTGGGGGTGAAGGCGACACCGAACGTGTGCGCGCCGTTCGCAAGGGCGCGCCCGAAGCGCGCCTGATCGTGGACGCCAACGAGGGCTGGGATACAGGCGTCTATCGACAGCGCGTGCCGGAAATGCTGCCGCTCGGGGTGGAGATGATCGAGCAGCCCTTGCCCGCGGCTGATGACGAGGCGCTGCGATCCCTGCCGCGGCCAATACCGATTTGCGCCGACGAGTCCTGCCACGATCGCGGGTCCTTGAAAGACATCGTCGACAGATACGACATGATCAATATCAAGCTGGACAAGACCGGTGGATTGACCGAGGCCCTTGAACTGCGCAACGCGGCCGAGGCCGCTGGCATGCGTGTGATGGTCGGCTGCATGCTGGCAACCTCGCTGGCAATGGCGCCCGCTACCTTGCTCGCACAGGGTGTCTCCATCGTCGATCTCGATGGTCCGCTGCTGTTGGAAAGAGACCGTCGACCCGGGCTTGTGTTCGACCGCGGGCTGGTTTATCCGCCGCCGCGGAAACTATGGGGTTAAGCGTCGCACCGCATCATGGTTGACAATCAAGACGCGTCCGGTCCAGGCCGGACGGTCGGGAGAAATGCAATGAGCCGAACCGTCTATGTGAATGGTGCCTATCTGCCGGAAGAAGACGCAAAGATATCGATCTTCGACCGTGGTTTCCTGTTTGCCGACGGCGTCTACGAGGTGTCTTCGGTTCTACGGGGCAAGTTGATCGACAACCCGGGGCATCTGGCTCGCCTGCATCGTTCACTGGGCGAACTGGATATGGCCGCGCCGGCCAGCGATACCGAGATCGAAACCATACAGAAAGCGCTGGTCGAGAAGAATGCGGTCGATGAAGGGCTGGTTTACCTGCAGATCACGCGCGGTGCGGCCGACCGTGATTTTGCCTATCCCGAAGGGGCGGAGCCTTCGCTGGTGATGTTCACCCAGGGAAAGCAACTGATCGCCAGCCCGCAGGCGGCCAGCGGCATTGCCGTGATCTCCGTGGAGGACATCCGTTGGAGGCGCAGAGATATAAAGAGTGTCGGCCTGCTGGCCCCGTGCATGGCCAAAATGCAGGCCAAGACGGCCGGCGCGGACGACGCCTGGATGACCGAACAAGGCTATGTGACCGAAGGCAGCTCGAACAATGCATTCATTATCAACGCCGAAGGGGTCCTGGTAACGCGCCAGCTCGGGCATGAGATTCTGGCCGGTATTACGCGTAGAGCGGTATTGAAACTCGCCGAGGAAACGGGGATCAATGTCGAACAGCGACCCTTCAGTATCGAAGAGGCCGTCAATGCCAGAGAGGCCTTCATCACCTCGGCGACAACCTTTGTGATGCCGGTGATATCGATCAATGGCAACAGGGTCGCCGACGGCAAACCGGGTGAAATGACCCGACGTCTGCGTGAGCTCTACATTCAGACCGCCCTCGACTCAATTGGCGAACGATGAACCGGTGCGGGCTCGCGGGCGTGACGCTTCCAGTTGATCGACGCCGTCGCGGCAGCGGGCCATCCGTTCACCCACAATGACATCCTGAATGCGTTGCGCGATTTCGCAGCGAGTGTCAACGTGATGGCCGACGACATTCGGGAAATGCCGGAGGCAAACGCGGGCTGTTGCTGGCCATCAGTCATGCGTCGCGCTCGTCGCTGACACGTGCCCGGGCCACCTGCGCCGCTCCCGCCGGGGGATGCCCGGCGGGGCGGATTACGGCGGGCTGATAGCGGGCCGCTGGACCCATCACCACCGCACGGCTGGCGGGGCTAGGATAGCCGCGGCATAGCAATTGGTGGCGCGCCACGCCGCGCTTCGACTACGGCCCTTTTTGCCGGTGTCGCGTTCACGCGACGCCTGGATCGACCGCCGTCACGAGGTGGGCTCACCCCGTGCCGCGGAGATCACCCGGCCTTGAGTGCCCAGGCGGTGCACCATCCGTTGGCGTTGACCGCCTTGCCGGGGAAGATCGTACACGCCACCCATTCCCCTTCGCCCTGGGCGAACTGGCAGTTGCTACAGACCTGCTGATCGGCAGGGGTGCCGGCCTTGTCGACGCGCGCAGCCTGGGTCGCATCATGTTTGTATTTCAGGCCAACCGCGGTAGGGTCGCTCTCTTCCACGTGCGGCAGATCGGCGGCCAACGCAGGACGCGCTCCGATCAGACTGGCCACGGGTACGACGGCCACGGCCGTGGCAAGGAAACCCAGCGCGCGTCGGCGGCTCATTCCGGTCGGTTTGTCGTTCATATCGTCACCTCTGGTTGCTGATGGATCAAAATCGGCCGCCCCCGGTCTCGGCAATCCGGCGGGTCGGTCGTGTCGCTCCCGGGACCTCTCGATTCGGCAGTGTGTGCGGTGCGCTGGTAGCGCGCACCAAAAAACCCAGGCGCCCGGAACCCATACGATAGGGCGATGATTGCCGCAGCGCCACCCCGTCCAGGGTCGCGGTGGTGCGGGATTGTGATGGACACCGCATTCTCGAACTCTGCCGGCACGGGCAAACGCGGCTGCCGGAGGCGCGAAAGCGATGCCTCGAGTCGCATCCCGACATCTCCGGCGCATCGCCGAGCCGTGCCGAGAGCGGACCCGTCAAAAGCCGTTTTCGAGCACAATCTCTTGCAGTGACAGTTGCCCCGGCTTGGGCCATGGGTCTTTGCTGCCCTTGCCGATCGCGACCATCGGACCCATGACATGGTCGTCGGGCAGCTTGACCAGTTCGGCCACCTTGTCTATGTCGAAACCGATCATCGGGCAACTCTGGTAACCCATGTCCTGGGCCACGAGCATCATGGTCTGCATCGCAATGCCGATCGAGCGCTGCGCCTCGTCGCGTTGCAGCCATTCCCGGCCTTCGTGAAACGGCCCCATCCAGTTGACCAGTAGCTCGGCGACCTCTTGAGGCGCGTCGGCCCAGTATCGCCCGGGCTGCTTCTGCCATGCCTTCATATCGGCGGTGAAAAGGACCAGCAGCGAGGCATCGGTCATCTGTGCCTGGTCGTTGCCGTATTCCTTCCGGATCCGGGCCCGAAGTGCCGGGTCACGAAGAATTACGAATCGCCAGTGTTGGATGTTGAAACTGGTCGGTGCCTGGATCGTCGCCTCGAGCAGTTTGCGTTCTTCGGCCTCCGTCATTGCGTGGTCCTTGTCGAACTGCTTGACCGCGCGGCGGGCGTATACGGCCTCGATGGTGTTCATGTTCATCTCCTGTCTCTAAAAGGAAGGCCTGGTGTCTGCCTATGCGGGGCGATGTCGTCGGCACCTGTCGCCCATCTATCTCGCCGGGTGCGACGGTGTCGTCGTCGATCATGCGCAGCTTGGACAATCCCAGATGCTCCGGGGCCCGGTAGCTGTCGAACGGGAAGGTGTGTTCGCTGTCGAGCCAACCCTGCTTGGCTTGTCCCCGATCTGAAGCACGCCGCGTCGTCAGCAGGGATTTGCTCCCCTTTCCCTACGATCAACACAATCTAGTGCAACACAGGGCCGGAATAAACAACGTTCACTGCAATGGATCTTTGCACGCCGTGCGAAGCATCGTGCCACCCCGCAATCGCGTGCAGCGGTGGCGGGGTGACCGGATCCCCTGGGCGTGGCTGTCCCGTTGATCGCTTGCAGCATCAACGAGCACGCACGAGTCACGGCCCGGCGGACCCGTGGAATCTGCGATCGCGAGGCTCAGTCGTCCACCCAGGCGCGAACCGCGTCGGGTCCGGGCACGCTGCCGCTGTGCACCAGTTTGCCGTCAACCACGATGCCGGGCGTGGACATCACCCCGTAGGCCATGATCTCGGCGATGTCGGTCACCTTTTCCAATGCAATCTCGACGCCGGCTTGTTTCGCGGCGGCGGCGATAACCCTGGCGGTGGTGTCGCAGTTGCGGCAACCACTACCCAGTACCTTGATTTTCTTCATCGATTCGATCCGTTGAAATTTCGCCGCAATCCGGCTTCCGGTGTCGCTGCACCAGTGGTAAAGCACACCCCATCAAGGGCAGTGGACAGGGCCGTCGTCCGGCCGTGAAAGCAGCATGAGCCCGCCGCCCGGGCATTGCCAGCAGGAGATGCAGCGATCGCAGCCCGGTATAGGTTCAGCCATCTCTCGCATGCTATGCAATGGCATTGAAAGTCAAGCCGACCAGCGTAAACGCAACGGCCAGTACGCCGGCGAAAAGCCCCAGGGCCTGCCACTTGATCACTTTACGCAGAATCAGCATCTCCGGCAGCGACAGCGCGGCCACGCTCATCATAAGCGCCAGTGTCGTGCCCACTGCGACACCCTTGCTCAGCATCGCCTCGGCGACCGGGATCACGCCGGTCGCGTTCGAATAGAGCGGGATGCCCGTCAGGACCGCCAGCGGTACCGTGTACCAGGCATCGCCACCGAGGTTCTCGCTGACCCATTGCGCCGGCACGTAGCCGTGAAAAAGTGCCCCGACCCCGATGCCGAGCAATACCCATTTCCAGACACGGCCGACGATTTCCCTGACCTCGGCCACTGCATAGCGGTGACGGCCGGCGAACGACCGATCCGGCGCTGGCAGCTCGGCCCGACCCATCTGAATGTTCCAGACGTACCCTTCGACCCAGCGCTCAGGCCTGAAATACTGCATCACGATGCCGCCGAACCAGGCTACCAGGAGGCCCGCGCCGACATAAAGCGCCGCGAGCTTCCAGCCGAGTATGCCGACCAGGACCACCGCAGCCACCTCGTTGATCATCGGGCTGGCGATCAGGAACGAGAAGGTCACACCGAGCGGAATGCCGGCCTCGACGAAGCCAATGAACAGAGGCACTGACGAACAGGAACAGAAGGGTGTCACGGCGCCGAGTGTCACGGCGAGGCTGCGCGCCTGCCAGTCGGGCCTGCCGCGCACGAAGTCCCTCACCCGCTCGGGTGACAGCATGGCCCTCAGCAGCCCCATAAGATAGATAACGATGACGAGTAGCGCGAATATCTTCGCGACGTCCATCACGAAGAAGTGCAATGCCGCACCCAGATGCGAGTCCGGTTCGAGCCGCAGCCCCCGGTAGATCAGCGCGTCGGCGAGGGCGTCAAACAACGGCTGGCCGCCTGTCGCCAGTCGATACCTCGGGAAGCTTGAACGACAGCAGCGCGGCCGCCAGCACGAACCCGGCAGACCACCACAGACAGCCCTCCAAGCCGTGCGCCTGATAGGCCCAACCGGACAGTACGGTACCGGTCAGCCGGCCGCCCGCATTCGCCATGTAGTAGAAACCGACGTTCATCGACACCTTGTCGAAGTCCGAATAGGCGAGGATCAGGTATGAGTGCACGGCCGAGTTGATCGCGAACACGATCCCGAACAGGATCAGTCCGACGAACAGGACCAGGGTCGGGTCCACCCCCTGGTGCAGCCCGAGTGCGATGCCCACCGGGCACAGCGCGAGCACGAAGGCCCAGAGCCGGGCCATCCCGCCGCCCGGACCGTAGCCACCCCGGCTGCGCCTTACCAGGCGCGGTGCTGAGGCCTGGACGAAGCCGTAGCCGATCACCCAGAGCGCAAGGAAGGCGCCGACCTGTGTGAAGCTCCAGCCGAGCACCGAGTACAGGAAAACCGGCAGGCCGACGACGAACCAGACGTCGCGCGAGCCGAACAGAAAGAAACGCGCCGCGGCCAGCCAGTTGATCTCGGGGCGATTCGAGAATACCTGGGTGAACTTCGGCTTGGCCTTCATCTTTCCAACCCCGGAGGGCAGCATGACTGCGGTCACGATCAGCACCGCGAGCAGCAGACCCGCGAGCACCCCCAGTGCAGCGCGAAAGCCGATCGATTCCAGCAGCGCTGCGCCGACGAAGAACCCGGCACCCTTGAGCGCGTTCTTCGAGCCGGTCAGCAGCGCGACCCATTTGAACAGCTTCGATTCGCCACTGTCGCCTGCGAGCGTCTTGACGCTGGCCTTGGCCGACATCTTGTTGAGGTCCTTGGCGATCCCGGAAAGTGCCTGGGCGGCCATCACGTAGGGCACCGAGAGCCAGGCATCCGGCACGGTGAGCATGCCGAGGGCCACAACCTGCATCCCCATGCCGATGTGCATGGTCAGGTTGAGCCCGATCCGTGCGCCGAGCCAGCCCCCCACCAGGTTCGTGACGATGCCGAAGAACTCGTACAGCAGAAACAGCATCGCCACTTCGAAAGGCGAATAGCCGAGCATATGGAAATACAGCACGACCAGCATTCGGATCGCACCGTCGGTGACGGTGAAGGCCCAGTAGCCGCCGGTCACGACGAGATAGTTTTTCAGATTGCTTTCCATCTTTGCCTCAGCGCCAAAATGTCCAGACTCCGATCAGGATGAAGCCGACGCGCCGATGAAAACCAATCATGTGCTGACGGACTTGGCAGATGCGAACAGCAGCGTCGCGAGTTGCATCTTGTCACCCAACTCGGCCGGAAAAACCGTGCCGAAAACGAGCCCGAGCGTCCTCCGGTCCATGATCAGAGGGTCCCCGCCAATTTCTCCGCGATATCCATCATGCGGCAGACATAGCCCCATTCGTTGTCGTACCAGGCATAGACCTTCACCTGCGTGCCATCGATCACCATGGTAGAAGGCGCATCCACGACAGACGAGCGCGCATCGTTGACATAGTCGACCGATACGAGCGGGCGCTCCTCGTAGCCAAGGATGCCCTGGAGTTCGCCCTCGGCCGCCTCGCGGAAATAGTCGTTGACCTGTTCGGCCGTCACCGGCCGCGCTGCCTCGAACACGAAGTCGGTCAGCGAGGCATTGAGCAGCGGGACCCGTACCGCATGGCCGTTCAGTTTGCCCTCCAGCTCCGGGAAGATCTTCGTTATCGCCTTGGCCGAGCCGGTCGTGGTCGGGATCAGCGACTGGCCGCATGCACGCGCCCGGCGCAGATCCTTGTGACCCTTGTCGACGATGATCTGGGTGTTGGTGATGTCGTGGATCGTGGTCATGCAGCCGTGGACGATGCCGATGTTCTGATGGACTACCTTGACCACGGGGGCGAGGCAGTTGGTCGTGCACGACGCCGCGGTTACCAGGTGGTGTTGGGCGGGATCGTACAGATGGTCGTTGACACCGTAGACGATGTTGAGCGCCCCCTCGGTCGGTGCCGCGACGATGACCTTCTTCACCCCCTGATCGAAATAGGCCTGAAGGGTCTCCGGACGCTTGTGATGCGTTCCGGTGGCTTCGATCACGATGTCGCAGCCCGACCAGTCCGTCTCGTCGATCGCGCTGTTGCTGCTGTGCGCGATCTCCCGGCCATCGACCACCATCGTGTCGCCGTCCGCCTGACAAGGCTCATGCCAGGTGCCGTGGACCGAGTCGAACTGCAGCAGGTGCGCAGAGCCGACCGCATCGGTCGCGATCTCGTTCACCTGAACGAACGCCAGGTCCTCCCTGGCCCAGCCGGCTCGCAGACCGAGGCGCCCCATGCGGCCGAAACCGTTTATTCCAATTCGGACAGTCATGCTGTTGATACCCCCTGAGTAAGAAAAGAGTTGGCGCGGACCTCAGCTTGCGTGATCCCCGGTGTGGGGAGAGCCGTCTGCAACAATCCGCAACACCGGTTCGGCCTCGCGATGCGAGCGGAAACCGGTCGGGCACCGGGATCCAAAGGCCCGCAACGCTTGCCGGTCGCTGTGAGTCGCTTGGCGTGCCTGAAATAAACCCAGCCTCGAACGCCTAGGGTTGCGCTGTCGCTTTTATGCACAGCGCGACGTGCCGGGACGGCCGGGCATCGTGCCCAGGGCGGCGCGGTCGTCTGCAAACGGCGCCGAGTCGGCCACGCCCCTGGCCGTTTGTTTCAAGACGTTCGTGACCCACTTTGGGATATCCGCGCTGATCCGGTAGTGGATCCATAGGCCTTCGCGGCGGTCAGTCACCAGTCGGGCCTCGCGCAGCTGCGCCAGGTGCCGGGAGATGTTGGGTTGTGCCGCACCGATCGCATGGGTGAGTTCACAGACGCAGAGTTCACCATGCGCGAGCAACAGCAGCAGCAGGCGGAGCCGGGTGGGGTGCGCCAAGGCCGAGAAAACGGTTTCGGGCAATACATTCATTCATCGGAATATACCGGCGACGAGATATAGGGTCAATCGAATGGCGTGTCGCAGTAGACATCGCTGTCGCCGGCCCCTGTGAACAGGTGCGGGTTTCCCCGGCGCGCGGGAAGCGGTCGAAAATGCTTGAGCAAGGCGAGACGGTCCGGCGAGCCGATGCCCGCCCGATCCCGAAAGGTGAACGGCTGCCCGAGCACCTGCCCTGCGAGGCGTCCAGCCCGGGTCCTGGGACTACATGCCGATCGACAGAAGACGAATCCGCCCTTCCCCCTGTTCGATTTCCACGCCCAGGATCCGACCCAGTCGCTCGGTGAACGACCTAGGGCCCGCCGCATAGATGTTCCAGTCCGGCAGGTCCGGGTGCGAGCCGAGCAACAGGTCGCGCAGTGTGGCCGCTGTGGTGTCCTCTGCCAGCCGTGTCAGCCGGAAATTGTCCAGCGCATCGTCCCATGAGCGGAACAGGTTATGGTATTTCCCACCCCAAGCCGGGTCGTCGATCAGGCAGGCGTGCAGCCGGTCGGCACTGTCGATCGAGATCGCCTGCTCGACCAGCCCCTTGATCGGTCCTATGCCATCTGCGGCCGCCACGAAGACGCAGGGGGCCGCCGAGTCCTCGTGCAGGACGAAGTCACCCGAAGGGCCCTCGACGCGCACCATTTCCCCAGTCATCTCACGCTCGAACAGCGCCAGGCTGAACGGGTCTGCCGGTCGACGCCGAATCAACAGTTCCAGATTGCGGCCGTCGCAGGCACAGGATGCGAGCGGGTAGCTGCCCGTCGCACCGTGCTCGTCGGTCAGACGGGCAGTTTGGCCGGACATGAAGCGCAGCATCCGGGTGCGCGGGGTCTGCAGGTGCAGCGCGACACCGTCGTCACCGCAGCGCTCGACGCCCGTTACCAGCGCGCGGATATCCTGGTCGGGGATGTCGGCGGGCGAGGTGGCCTCATGCGCCTCGATCACCACGTCCGTTACCGCGGTGCAGGAACAGGCGAGCACGTAGCCTGCCTCGCGTTCGCGCGTGCCGAGGACGTAGTCGTGGTCTCTCAGCTTCGCGACCTTGCCGCTGACCACGCGGCATCGGCAGGCACCACAGTTGCCGCTCGAGCAGCCGAAATCGAGATGCAGTCCGGATCGCAACGCCGCTTCGAGCAGGCTCTCCCGGCCTTCCACGAGGTACTCGTGCCCGCTGGGCGTGACCTGTACCTTGGCTGCGAGCAGCGTGAACAAGGCATCGCGCGCGAACAACTCGGCGCGCGCGTCCTGCTCTGCCTTGAGTTCTGCCTCGCGCTGGTCCTTCAACCAGTCGCGCAGGCTGTCCAGCTGGGCCCGCGTGCGCGGTTCGGATGCCCCGCCGATGGTCTCCAGCCGCTCGGAGAGCTCATCGATCAGCGCATCACTGCGATTCAACATCGCCTTGGTGCGACTGAGCACCGACTGTACCTCCTTGAGGCGGGCCAACAGGATCTCCGGCCCGGGTATCCAGCCGTCGCTGTATTCCCGCTTGGGCCGTGCCGCCTTTTTGATCTGCTGTATGCGTTCGAAGACCGGGTCGCGGTCGAGGTCGATGTCGGGATACAGCGTCAGCAGATCGCCGAGCGCGATCTTGCCCTCGAAGATGTTCAGGCCGCTGTCGCGCAATCGCTTTTGCAGCTCACCGCGGGTTACCCCGGCGATTTTGGCCGCACGTGACAGGCTGAGAGGTTTCGGCATCGGGCCCTTGATTCGTCGACAGGCTGCTTTGCTGCATTGTGAAGGCACCGAGGGCACGGTGCCAAGCTGCCCGGACGTCCGATCGCGTCGCCGAGGCTGCCGCGGTCCGTCGTCGCGAACCCGGAAACACCGCCTGGCGCGGTATCTGCTTGCAGGCGACTGCAGACCCGCTATCCTTCGCGCCATGCCTGAATATCTCGCCCCGGGGACCTACGACGCAGAGAGCGATCGGCGCGCGCGGGTCATCACGCCGCTCGACCTGCCGGTGACCGTATTCATCGGGCCCACCCGGCGCGGGCCGGTCGGTCAGCCGTCGCCGGTGATGCGCAGCTTCGCCGAGTTTCGGCGGATCTATGGGGGTCCGGGCGCGTTGCGCCTGAATGGCGACCGGCGCCTGGTGAATCATGTCGCGCACGCGGCGCGATGCTTCTTCGAAGAGGGCGGCGGCCGCTTACGGATCGTCAGGGTTGCCGGTGGGCACGGCTGGGCGCCCTCGTTGCGTGGTTACCTGAGCGCGTTGCGCAAGGTGTCGACGCTTCCGGGACTTCGGACGGTGGCTGCACCGGGCAGCTCGGCGCTGCCTCTGCTGGCGGACCCGGTGCGCCGGGCGCTGCTCGCGCATGCGCTGAAGACGGCCCCGAGGTGTTTCGCGCTGCTCGATCCGCGACCCGCCATGCAGCCGGCCGAGGTGCGGACCCTCGCCTCGGCCATCGATTCGGGATTTGCCGCGCTCTACTATCCGTGGATCATGGTGCGCAATCCGTTGACCGGCCGCGACCTGGCCATACCCCCTGCGGGACCGGTTGCCGGGGCCATCGCGCGCACTGACCGTGAGCGTGGCCTGCACCGTTCGCCGGCCAATACCCCGCTCAGGAGCGCGACGGGGTTGGCGCGCACACTGTCTGCGACGCAGTCGGACCAGCTCAACCCCGTCGGTGTCAATGCGGTGCGGCGTCTGCCTGGCCGCGGCATCCGGGTCTGGGGTGCACGCACGCTGTCATTAGACCCGGAATGGCGATACGTCAGTATCCGTCGCTACCTGGCCTCTCTGGAGCATGCGATCCTGCGCGGTATCGGGTGGGTGGGTTCCGAACCCAACGACCCACAGCTGTGGGCCAGCGTGCGTCTTGCCATCGGAGATTTTCTGTACCAGGAATGGCGCGCGGGCGGCCTGCTTGGCGCCAGACCCGAGGAGGCATTCTTTGTGCGCTGCGACCGCTCCACGATGACCCCGTCGGAGATCACCAACCGTCGACTCGTGGTCAGTCTCGGCTGTGCTGCGCTGAAACCCGCGGAGTTCGTGGTGTTCCGCATCACGCACCGCACCGGCTGACGCATTGCCGTCGACCGCGCGTGCGCCGCAGCCCGCGCGGCTTGCGGGCCGTCAGCTGCGTCCTGGGCTCGGGATCAATACGGCCTTGGGTGCCTCGGCGCGCCGAGACAGTACCCGGAATACTGTGACGGGCTGGGACTTGCCCTTGATGGACAGCGCATGCCGGCCGAAAATTTTGAAGCGCGTGAACAGCTTGGACGCCGCTGCCAGTGAGATCAGTATTTCGTCCGCGCGTGCGGCCTCCTCGATTCCCTTCGCCGTGTTCACCGTGTCTCCAATGACGTCGTAGTACTTGCCATGCTCTGCACCGATGATGCCTTCCATCAGGATGCCCCTGTGAATACCGATACCCAAGCCCATGCCCTCATGCGACAGGGAGGCGCTCAGGCTACTCCTTATCATCAGCGCGGCGTTCGTTGCCGAAACTTCGTCAGCGAAGACGGCCATCACCTCGTCACCTGTGAACTTGATCTTCACTGCTTCCTGCCGACTGAGTACCTTTTCCGCGACGGTGAAGTAGCCATTGAGTACCTCCACGACGGCTTCCGTGGACTGCCGTTCGCTCCAGTGGGTAAAGCCACGTCTATCGACGAACAAAATCACCCGGTCTCTTCTCGCGAGGTCCAATGCGCTGCTGTCCAGCATGACCTTCTCCAGCAGTTTCTTGCCGAGCAGACATTCCGAGTAGGTCTTGAGTTGGTCCGCCGTTCGCTTCAGCAATGCGAGGTATCGACCCCCGGTGGCGTCAGCCATGCCAAGACCAATGCCGAGGAAGATCGTGGCAAAAAGAAAATACTGATGCGGAGGCTGCTGGAAGAACCCCTCGAGCTTGCCCTGATAGATGCCGCTGTTGCCCGTCTCCAGCAACATGTACATCAGGTAAACGACGGTAGACCGCAAAACGTTCTCACAGACGATGACGACACGCTGCAGTATTTCATCCGCCGCATTGAATCGAACTTGCTGGCAGGCGCAGCATCAAATCCGCTCTGGCCGTGAAAGTGGAACTGGAGCATGGGTAGGGAGTTAGATTCAAGAAATGAGGCGGCCACGAAGGCTGTAAGTATCCTTGCCACGCGCTTTTTCGCGGACGGTGCCCTGATCGTTTTGAAGCGGCGCGCGCTTCGGTTCTTGTTGCTCTTCGTACCGGGCGCCAAGGCGGCAGCTGAACCATCGCGAGAGGGAAGTTTTTCACAGATGCATAAGCTAAAGCCAATCCGTTGCAGCGCATCGCCGGGGGGCGAACCAGGCGAGCGACGCGATCATCGTGTGCGGACGATCTGGTGATGTCTCGAGATACGATGCACCGGTTCATCGAAAGCCTGCGTCAGCGGCTGGCCGGGCATCTTCCAGGCGAGTCGGCGCAAGATCTGATGGCACCGCCGAGGCGCGGGCGACCGGACGACGCGCAGTCGATGAAGGTCCCGCAACGCGAGGGCGCCGTGTTGCTCTATCTCTTCCCGCAGCACGGTGACTGGCACATCGTCTTGATGAAGCGTCCCGTCTATCCGGGTGTGCATGGCGGGCAGGTCAGCATTCCTGGCGGGCGGCTGGAGCCGGGCGAAGACCACCGCCAGGCGGCGCTGCGGGAGGGCGAGGAAGAGACCGGTGTCCGCGTGGTCAGTCGCCAGCTGATCGGGAGCCTCAGTGAGCTCTTCATACCGGCGAGTCACTTTCGGGTACGGCCGTATGTCGCCTACGCGATGCAGCGGCCCTGTTTTGCACCCGACCCGATAGAGGTCGAGGAGATCATCGAGCTGATGATTCCCAGTCTGATGAGTGATTCGACGCTACGGCGTGGCATTGTGTGTCTGAGTATCGTCTAGGCGGGGTAGGCCCCGTACTTCGACGTGTACGGCCATAGGGTTGGGTGCGCTACCGCG
>CBDTXT010000011.1:0-16786 GCA_965364465.1 uncultured Chromatiaceae bacterium | reverse complement strand
TTGATGTTTGCCGTAATCCGCGGACGGTCCGTTTCCAACGACGAGCATTCCATCGAATCCCCACGACAAAGCGGTCAGTTGGCGGACTCAGAATTTTCTGCCATCGACCGGCTTCGCATAGGCGGTCGTCGTGCTGGGCGGTATCACCCCGTTTGTCCTGGCATACCGTTCCCACGCTTGCGCCAGCTCGCGGACAATATCCGGCGACTCGGATGCGAGATCGCGCATTTCGCCGGGGTCGGCCGCAAGGTCATACAACTGCCAGTCGCCACTGCCGTAAGGCTTCGGCAGCCGTAGCGCCTTCCAATCACCTCGCCGGAACGCGTCCATACCGTAAGCCGACCAGCCGAATGCTCTCGCGTCCGATCCAACGGGTGGCTCTCCAGTCAGCAACGGCAACAGCGATTCACCCTGCAAGGGAACGATCCGCTCATCTTTGTAGACCTCAGGATAAGTAGCCCCCGCGACCGACAGGAACGTCGGCATCAAGTCCACGACATGCGTCAATTGCCGGGCTCGGCCACCCGGGTTCGCTGCTTTACCCGGCAACTTGACGATGGCGGGCACCTGGATACCGCCTTGGGCAACGTAGCCCTTGAACAGCCGTAGCGGCGTCGCGGCAGCATAGGCCCAGCCCGGCCCGATGTCTGTCGAAGACCCGGGCATGCCCTTGTTTGCCAGGCTGTTGTCGAACTGCCTGAAGAAGTCCCCGCTTGCACCGCCCAGCGCCAGGTAATCCATGATGCTCGTGCGGCTCGGACCGTTGTCCGATATGAACACGATCAGCGTGTCTTCCAATTTGCCGATATCCCGCAGGTAGTCGAACAGGCTGCCTATGGACGCGTCCATGTAATCGATCATGGCCGCGTAGATCTCCATGTCACGTGCCCGCGAGGCCCGCTGCGCCGGGTTCAACTCGTCCCAGCCCATGATCCAGGCCGGTCGTGGCTGCGCACGTTGGTCCTCGTCCACCAGCCCCGATTCACGCTGACGGGCCAGGCGTGCCTTCGCCAGTTCGTCCCAACCGCCGTCGAAACGGCCCTTGTACTTATCGATAAGTTCCCGAGGTGCATGCAGCGGATTGTGCGGTGCGGTGAAAGACAGGTACGCGAAAAACGGGGCGTCATCACCCTTGTCCGCATCCAGGTACGATTTCAACGTGTCCGTATACCCGATGGACGAATAGAAATCATCGGGCAGATCACCGACGGGCTGCCCGTCGTTCGTGTAGCGCGTGGCGCTGCCCGGTATCATCGCCGCCTGATCCGCCCAGTGGCTCGCCCCGCCGTTGCGCCGCGCGCAAGATCTCTCGAAGCCCCGGGACGATGGATCGTTGCCATCTTTGCCAAGGTGCCATTTGCCTGCCATGTAGGTGTGGTAACCCGCATCACGAAGCAACTCGGCGATGGTCACGACATCGCTCCTCAGGTGCCCTTCGTACCCCGGCTGCCCCTTCTGGTTGTCCGCCGCTACTTCGGGATTGCCACCGAGGCCGGCACGATGCGGATCGACCCCGGTCATCATGGCGCCACGGGTCGGACCACAATTCGGGAACACATGAAACTGCGTCAAGGTGACACCCTCGGCCGCCAGGGCGTCGATGTTCGGCGTCGAGATCGCTGATCCGAACGGGCCGACATCCGAATAGCCGAGGTCGTCGGCGACGATCAGTAAAATATTCGGGCGAGATAAGCTGGCATCCCCGTCTCGGGTTTGCCGCTTGTTTTCATCACATCCCGCCAATACGACACTCAGAACGAATGTGGAGAGGAGTGCACTAACCGAACGGATGTTCATTTTCGTCTTCACTCAGAAAATTGACCACGGACGCAATGCCCAGTTTTCCAGGTGTGCAAGGTCTTAGTCGCTGAGTCTTGGCAATGCGCCACGATGTGCTGGCGCTGTGGCCACTCTACGCCGGTATAGGGCTGGCCGCGTGCCACTGGCGTATAAGGGTACTGCTCGATCTGCGCCCTATGACGTGCGACGAGTCCGCCGCACTGGGCCCAGGCCCAAGGGAACTCCGCCATCGTCGGATGCTCCTCGCGTGGCGCCTTGTAGAGATCGAAGAACTCGGCCCCGGCCAGCGCACCGGTCTGGAGCGCCAAATGGCGCTTGAACTGCTGCGTGACTACCGATCCGAGCATCGGCCCCTTGTAGGCAAATTCACAATCTCGTCGGCCATGGCTGTCAACCTTGCGTCCCTGAGGTGTTTATTTCGAACCGAAACAGGCCATCTCAGGGCCTCACGGGGCCCCAAACGGCGGGACTTGGTAGACTAGACGACATTCGAACTGTACGACATCAAGAAACGGCACATTCCCGCATCACGCGTGGGGTAACAATGACCACGACGTCCTTTGAAGTGCTGCTGGCACTGCAATTCGAAAGCTTCGAGGAACTGGCGTCTCTCGCGATAGCCTGGGACGCGGATTTCCGTCAGCTGGACGCCTCTCGCCTGCCGAATTCCGTACTGCAGGCGCAGGTGGACGGGGTGCTGGTGTCCATCGGGCGATTCGGGTGCCACGTGGACCAGCGCGGCGCCACGCCGGGGAAGATGCGGACTTTCGCCTTCTCGGCTGAGGGATGCCCGGAGATGAGCTGGTTCGGCCACCGGGCCGGACCGGACATGCTACTGGCGTTCCCGACCCATGGTGAAATCGCAGCCGTCAGCCGGCCCGGCTTCAGCGAATTTACTTTCAGCGTCCACACCGATGCCCTGGCTGCGTTCTTTGACCGGTGCGGAGGTCCTGCACTGGACGAAGTCCTTAGTCCCAACGAAACCCTACTGCCTGTCCCACCGCGGCTGCTCTACGCGTTGCGGCATCATCTGCGACAGGTGTCTGCGGCGGCGAATGATCCGAAACGATCCTCGAGTCTGGTGGCGGGTTTTCGATACCGGCTGTTCTCTCTGTTGCTCGATATATTCCGCAGCAGCGACGGACGCCGAACGGAACCTATCCCGCGAAGGAATCGTCGCCTGCTGGAGGTGGCTGCGGCGATGGTGGATGACCAGGGTGACGGCCCGCTCGCGCTTGCCGACCTTTGCGCTGCCGGGCAGATATCGGAGCGCACCCTGCTCAACACCTTCAGGCGGGAGTACGGAATGACGCCCAAGGCCTACCTGAAGGCCCACAGGCTGTTCAAGGTGCATCGGGAGTTGTGGCACACATCCCCCAACAAGTCGCGTGTGTCGGACGTTGCGAATGCGTGGGGATTCTGGCACATGGGGCAGTTCGCGGCGGACTACCGCAGGCTGTTCGGAGAATTGCCTTCCGAGACCCTCCGACGGACCCGATGAGTCGCTCGTATGGGTACCACATCCCGTTGATCAGTCCGCATTGCACGGGTTGATTGCGTATCACATTCGGCGATCGAACAAACCTTCGCTGGAACTCGCCGCCGCGCCGTCGCCGGTCTCGACTGGCAAGATCGCCGCAAGCGATCCTGAACGCGCTGACGCGGCCCCGGCGGCCCGTTGGACGACCCGCCGGCCGGTTCCTAGTGGGCTGCTTGGTAAGTTCGGTCACACTCAGCCGATCCCCAAGCGTCATCGGCAAGGCTCGCGAGCGCCGGACTAGCCGTTGCTAATTCAAGCGAGCGAAACACAGGCGATGGCGCTTGTGTACCGGCCCGAAGGGAGCCCACTAGTGTTTATGCTCCGGATAGTACGGCAGTAGGCCCTCTACGCTCGCCTTCAGGTTTGCCACGACGGCGGCGTCGGCCTGCTGCTTGGCCTTCATTGCCGCCAATATCACCGCGTGGTGCCTACGCAGTCTCTCCAGGTAGTCTTCCGCGTCGGGCTTCACCCGCTGGGTGAGGAAATAGTCGCTCATTGTCGAAATGATTTTCTGGGCGTGTTCCTCTTTGTTCATGACCCAACGAACCAATTGGTTCTGCGATTGTGCATCCGTTTTCCCTGCAAGCTCGGACAGCAGTTTCACGGACTTTTCCACGGTCGCGACATCTTCCAGCATCTGCATCACCCGGGCATGGTCATCGTAAATGCCACAGGGGATCTGACAATGGGCAAAGGTCTGCGAAGAGATGCCGAGGCCAATCCCGACGATCAAAAACACACCGCGTAACAGAGTCTGCATCATGTCCCTCCAATGTTGGACCAAGAAATCAGACCTGAATGATAGACGCTCGGTCATTCAGCGGGACTGCCGAATATCAAGTTTCATCGCGATCGAGCAAGGTGCTGAGGGCAATGGCACCAGGCTGACTCCGACGGTTCTGGGAGAAAAGAACGACATGGACGGAGCCGCAGAGCCTATAGAGAAGTAGGCACGGCGTCTTGCCGAAGACAACGATCGGAATCACCCGGGCACCGAGCGTGATCATGCTGATCCTTGGCTTCATCGTCGCTCCCCGCTCGCTCACTGCGCTGGTGCGGCGGCTTTCTCTGCCACGCTCTTCGGGTCGAAATTGAAGTACATCTTCGAGGCCTCGAGGTCATAGCTCCACGGCAGACCCTCGTTTTTCCAGCCGCCGACGACGCGCTTTCCCTTGTGCGCACCGGACTTGGCCTTGACTCCCTCGAAGCCCTCCACCTGCGTGTAGACCCGGGTGAAGCCGGCATCGTGCAATGCGCTCGCGGCATGCGGCGCACGCGAGCCCGAGGTACACATGATGATGACCGGGCTGGATTTGTCGAGGCCCTTCGCCCGCAGTGCGTTCTCGACCGCCGCCTCGAAGTCGAAGTTCAGCGGCCTGCGAAAGGTGCCGTGTATGCCATCCGACTTTGCACGCCATTCGTTGGAATCGAATCGATACGGGATGTGTGCATCGATCGGGTCGGCGATCCCGATATAGTGCACCTCCTGACGCGTACGCACGTCGATGAACAGCACGCCCTCGGGATCGGCCTGCTTGATCGCGTAGGCCTCCTGCGCACTGAGGTACAGATCGAATGGCGTGTGCCACTTTTCTTTCACCTGCGATTTGTCGATCGCACCCGTCTGCGAGACCCACAAAGCCAGCGCAAGAAACAGCAGCCTGATCTGCCGCATGCGTGTCACCCTCCTGCATTGAATGCCGCCAGAGCGGCCGTCACTACCCGAACAGTGTGCCATCTCCGCAGTTCGATGCAATCGTCCCGCCCTCGCCGCTCAACGGCCCTGCGGGGACGAGGAACTCGTGGCCGTTGACGCGTTGGCCTGTCGCAGACGCGAATGCCCACTGGAGACATTGCGCATCGGAGCGCGCACCGGAATGGCCGGCTCGGGCGCGGAATCACCGCGACCCCGGGGACCGCATGGGCCGGGACGTGCCCGCGTGCGTCGGCGCCGATGGACGCCGGTCGGTCCTGTGCAATTTTTGCCTTCTTCCCGACCCGTTGCAGGTGGCGGTCTCGGTTGATCGGTAGACCCGGATGCCTGGTTGCCTGCCCGACAAGTGCCAGAGAGACTGGGGTATAGAGATGCGCGGTCCCGCCCTGTTTCTGTTGACCCTGATACGAATGGCACTTACTTAAGCCGATACGGGTTATTTCTGGAGGAAACGTCGGTGGCATGGATGCCGCCGTCGAGCCTACATGGACGTATTTACGGTGTTTTCCGCAAGAAATGACCCGTGTCGGTGGGCCAACTACCCGACGATCACCGTTAAGTAAGTGCCATTGGACCCTGATACCTTTCACCGCGGGCACATCGCGTCTGCACAGGTCCACCCATCGAAGGAGTCGCTATCCGGGCTGTATCCCGGCGCGGCCTATTCGCCCAGCGCGCGTTTCCCAGCCGGCCGCTATGGGGCGATACCCAGTTGCACACCGCGATGTCGGTCGATGCGGGACTGTTCGGTGCGTGGCTCGGTCTCTATGACGCGTTCCGCTATGGCATCGACCAGCCGGCGGATGCGGCCACGACCCCGCGGGAGCGAGCCTGCACCTCGCCGACCTGGTACACGCCGAAGGCCTGATCCGGCGCAACGCACGGCTACCCCCCGGGCGGCATGCCGCCCCGGGGGGCTCAAGCTGTCGAACTTCCACTGCTCAGGTCTGGCTGATCGTCGGATCCTGGCCCAGCATCGGCGCCGTTACCAGCACGATGCCCTTCGCGGTTACCCGAAAGCGCTGTGCATCGGCGACCGGGTCCTCACCAATGACCGTCCCGGGCGGCACCCGGCAGCCACGGTCGATCACCGCCCGTCGGATGCGGCAGTGGCGCCCCACCTCGACCTCCGGCAGCAGCACCGAGGCCTCGATCTGGCTGTAGGAGTGCACCCTGACGTTGGAGAACAGCAGGGAGTCGATGACCGTTGCCCCGGAAATCACACAACCCGCCGAAACCGCGGAATCCAGCGCCTTGCCCTCGCGCCCGACGTCCCGGAATACAAACTTCGCCGAGGGCAGTTGCCGATGATAGGTGCGGATCGGCCAGTCCCTGTCGTACAGATTGAGTTCGGGCTCGACCGCGACCAGCTCCATGTTGGCCTCCCAGAAAGCGTCGACGGTACCCACGTCGCGCCAGTAGGGCTGACGCCCTGTCTCGTGATCCAGGAAAGGGTAGGCGTATACGCGGTGGTCATCGATGATCGAAGGAATGATGTCGTGCCCGAAGTCGTGCGTCGAGGCCTTGTCCAGCGCGTCCTCCTCGAGCTTGCGGAACAGGAATTCGGTGTCGAACACATAGTTGCCCATCGAAGCCAGCGCGATTTCGGGATCGCCGGGCATCGCTCGTGGGTCGGCCGGTTTCTCGTCGAAGCTGCGTACTCGGAAGTCGTCCCCGACGCTCATCACGCCGAATCCCCGGGCCTCCTCTAGCGACACGCCGACGCAGGCCACGGTCATCTCGGCGCCCTTTTCGACGTGGTAGGCGAGCAGCGCCCCGTAGTCCATTTTGTAAACATGGTCGCCGGCCAGCACCAGGACGTACTTCGGCAACAAGGTGCGGACGATGTCCAGGTTCTGAAAGATCGCATCGGCCGTGCCCTTGTACCAGTCGCCGGTGGTGCGCTGCGACGCGGGCAGGATCTCGATGAACTCGCCAAGGTCGCGCTGGAAGAAACTCCAGCCTTCGACCAGATGACGGATCAGCGAGTGTGCCTTGTACTGGGTCAGCACCCCGATGCGGCGGATACCGGAGTTGATACAGTTGGACAGCGGGAAATCGATAATCCGGTACTTGCCGCCGAAATAGACCGCCGGCTTGGCGCGCCGCTCGGTCAGCTCGCGAAGGCGCGAACCGCGCCCCCCGGCGAGCACCAGGGCCAGCGTGTTGCGGGTCAGCTGATTCAGATAGCGGGGGTCGTCCGGATTCATATTGCACAGGTCTCCATCGGTCCGGTCGCGCGGCCGCACGGGTACGGTCGGTGTTGGGCGATATTCAGTGTCGGGTGCCGGACAGGGCCCGACGCGGCGGCAGGGCGCCAGGGCAATCGCAGCGAAACCGCGGCATAGCGCAGGACGTCAATGCGGCGACGCCAGTTTGAGGCCGACGATACCGACAATGATCAGACCAACGAAGAAGAAGCGAACGACCGCCGCCGACTCGCCGAACAGGAATATCCCGAGCACGAAGGTCCCGACCGCACCGATACCGGTCCAGACCGCATAGGCCGTGCCCATCGGGATGGTCTTCTGCGCGATCAGCAGCAAGGCGCCACTCGCGGCCATGCAGACACCGGCGAAGCCTATCCAGCCCCAGCGCAGGCCGGTATCCGCGAGACCAAGTTTCAGGCCCACGGGCCAGCCCCATTCGAAGATACCCGCAATGACCAGATACACCCACGCCATCTCCAACCCCATTCGGTTGCCCAGTCCCTTCGCATGTTGCCTTCGAACGGTCAGCGACGCCAGCAGGACACGGGCCAGCGACGCCACGCGGCATTCGTCGCCGACACCGGGGGATTGCCCGGCCTGCACGCAGTGACCCGGCAGACTCAGGCCTTGCTCGGATCGGGCTCGCTGCACCCTGGCGTGATCGCGCGCCGCGCGACCCCTGTAATCGACTGCTGCGCGGCGCGCGTTACCTCTGGGCCTGCTGCAACGCCTGCTGCGCCTGCGCCAGTTCCTGCGCCGCCGCGTCCACCCGACGATGATATTCCGGCGTCAGACGGCTGCCGCCACCGGCCAGGCCCTGCCGATCGCCCTCCCCCACCACCTTGGCCGCGGCCAGACTGGCCTCGGCAGCCTGCACACGCTGTCGCGCCGCCTCGATCGCCGCGCGCTTTTCCTGCTTGGCCAGATCGCGTTGTCTCTGGCCCTCGTCCGCCGCCTTGATCGCCTCTTGCGCCCGCCGCTTGCTCGCCTCGGCTTCCGGGTCGACCATCGGTGCCGGTGAGACCTCGATCGCCTCGGCCTCCACCGCATCGGCCGGCACGCTGTCGGAGAAGGTGGGATTGCCGTGTTCGTCGACCGATTGATAGATCTTGTCGGCGGCAAAGGACGGGGGGGACGCCGCAAGGCACAAACAGAAACAGCCGGTGATCAGGTACTTCATGGACAGGACTCCATTGCGGGCATCCGCACATTGCTCTGGTTTCGAATTGCGGCCGCGGCCCGACCGGCGATACGCCGCCGCGCCGCGGTCCAGCGGTGAATTGTCGCCGAGATGCGATCGAAAAACACCCGGGCAGCACTGGCGGCGGCCGCTTCGACTGCGCAACACCCGACTACCCGGCGCGCTCCATCAGCGCCTTGGAGCCGAGCCCCCAGTGACTGATCACCGCGGTCAGGTCCGCCAGCGAGACATCCAGTTCCTCTACGTCGGCGACCGGCACCAGCCTGATCGACCCCGACATCGGCGTCGGGGCCCTGGGCAGCATCACCACTGCAAACCCGTCGCCGAGATCCTCCATCAGGTAGCCGAACTCGCGCTGTCCGTTCGGTCCACGGACCAGGGCCGGCCTGAACCGTCCATCATTTCCCATCGTCGCAAACCGGGAGGTCAGGCTCTTGACCACGCGATACAGCGGCAGCCGACCGATGGTGTTGCGCTCCAACCAGTTGCCGAACCGACGGGCGACCGGCAGTCTCGCCGCCAGACCGAACGCACTCGAAGTCAGTACGAGCAGGACGACCGCGACGATGACCGGGGCCCTGGTGGTCTCGAAGGTACCCTCTGGAAACAGGTCGACGATCGGGATAGCGAGACCGATCACGGCCTCGAGCACCTCGTCCAACAGCAGATAGAGCAGGAGCAGCGGCAGTACGACGAAGAACCCGCCGACCAGGGTGCTCTTCAAGAAGCCGATGAGTACCTTCATAACGCGGGCCTCGCAACGGTCGAGCCGGCCGTCCGTTCGGACACCGGAACACCGTGATTATCGTTGAGCCGGGACAAGGCAACAGTCTAATGCATTAGCCGCCGGCGCCACGCGATTGGCTGCGAAGAAGATGCCCCGGCCCCGCATCGGCCAGCGGCATAGGTCGTCGGGTATCGGCAGCATGCGCAGCGGTCCGGTGCCGGGCCCGCCGCGGGGTACCTGACGGGATCCCGCGCCGTCAGGAAATTTTACATGCGTGGGCCGGCGACGAATCTAGGTCATCTGGCGGCCACTACCGAGCAACGATCTCCTCGCTCGGTGCGTAGAAACGAATGCCCTGGATCAGGAACTCGGTTCTCGGGCCAAGCACGCTCGCACCCTCCGCGAGGGTCACCGGCAGATTGGGTTTGAGCAGCAGACATTTGTTGCCTTTCAGATACGCCTGCACCTGGTCGATATCGTCGCTCACCGCGAATGCGGTGAACTCGTCCAACCACTGGGTACTCAGACAGGAGTAGAATTTCCCCTCGGTGACGCGGTCTGCAGACAGGGTCGGTGGCGCCAGCGCCGCGAGGACCGCAAGGGGCAAGAGGCGCGTCAGCAACGCTGCCCGGCGAGGGGCTGCACGAGGTTTCGGGGGGCGACCAAGACGCCGCGCCGCGGTCGTCGGCTGCATGATTCGGCTGGGGTTTCGCATTCTTTTTATTCCTCGGTCTTTCTTTCCGCCGCTTGGGCCGGCAGTTCTTCTCACCCAACATCGATGCAACTTGCGTACCGTCAATCGGCTTGATCGCGTGGTTCCGGCCCAACGCGAACGCGCCGGACCCATCGGGCCCGGCGCGTCGCTTGGCTATCAACTGCCCGCGCGCAATTGGCGTGTGGCTCAGACGGAAGGGTCGGCGTCTCCGCCCTCGATCGCCAGCTCGTAGGCGGTCTTGGCCACGTTGTCACTGGGCTGAATCTCGCCGCTGAACTCGAACCTCGCGTCGGTCGCCTCGGGCGTACCGCGGTACACCTCGTACAACGCAATCGATGCGTCCCATGTCGAGGGCTGCGCTTGGGCGACCGGCACGGCCTCCAGGCTCGGGTCGAGTTCCTGTGAGCCGATGTCACGCTGGAAGTCGAACGGTGCTGCCTGGGCAAGGCCGGCGGCAAGGATCAGCGCGCTGGCGGTCATGGTCTTTTTCATTGTCTCGGTCCTCTCGTGTGTTGGTCGCTTGGTTGAATGCTTCGCTCAGTGGCGTTCGCAGGAAGAGACCCGGACTGGCGCAGATTCTTTTCACGAGGATTCGGATCGGCGAGATCCTGGAGGGCGCGTGCGCGGTGCAGAGTCGGCGATGAAGATGCCGCAGACGGGCGTCAGAAGACTTGGAACAGGTTGCGCTGGTGATTGGTATGTGTGCAGACGTTGCACAGGGTCGGATGCCCCTGCGCGGCACGCGGCCGGTGGAAAGCGGCACCACAGGCTTGGCAGCGTCCCGGCCGCAGCGGCAGCTGCAACTGCCCGACCGTCGTACATTCCTCGACAACGACCGCGTCCCGGTCACAGACGTCGCTGCACAGGCGGCATGCGGTACAACTGTCGGCCTTTATCAGATAGGCCTCGGCTCCCGGCGCCAGGCTCAGCGCACCGTGTGGGCAAATGCGAATACAGGCGTCACACCCGTTGCAGCGCTCCGGGTCGATCACCGGTACGGCCAGTGCGAAGTCGCCATGCGCGGCCGGCTTGAGGTACTCACCCGGTGGACGCCAGCGCTGATCGCCGTCGTCCCAATGAAGCTCGGCCGCCGCACCCATCACGCGCCGCAGGAAGCCGCGTCGACTCAGCTGCGATTCCGACGCCTCGTCAGCGACCGCATGGAACGGGCCATCGGGCCCCGGATGCATCAACTCGATGCCCGGCAGCCCGCGTTGCACGAGCGCCCGGTTCAACTGGTCGAGCCGCCCCGCCAGGCCTGCCCCATCGTTTCGCGGACAGGCTCCGCAATCGCCGGTTTGCAACGCAAGCCGACGTAGCCCGGCACGGTGCAACAAGGCAAGCTGCTGCAGACTGGCTGCATGCACACAGGGCAGGCGCCAATCGCGAGGGCCGTCAGCGGCCAGCTCACAGGCAATCACGACCGTGGCCTGGCCCGGATTGATCGGCGGTTCGGCCCCGGACAGCGACAGCGCGCCTTCCGGGCAGTCCGCGACGCACAGGCCGCACCCGTCGCAGCCGTCCGTGTCCAGCCCAAGCCCTTCGTCATCCAGCACCCAAGCGTCACGCGGGCAGGCGGTGACGCAGCGTTGGCAGGAGGCAACCTCGGCATGCGTGTGCACACACTGCTCCGGGTCGGCGGTCGGAACCTTACCGACGGCCTCGTCGAGCAAGTCACGCAGCGGCATAGAGCACCC
This sequence comes from uncultured Chromatiaceae bacterium, assembly GCA_965364465.1. Taxonomy (GTDB): domain Bacteria; phylum Pseudomonadota; class Gammaproteobacteria; order Chromatiales; family Chromatiaceae; genus Thiosocius. The sequence continues at coordinate 5,182 of CBDTXT010000011.1, read as the reverse complement.
CGACCGGTGCAGGGCTCGCCCGGCGGACCAGCACTCGGTTCGCGCCGATGGAGCCCCGGCGGCGCAACAGCATGGATCGCCTACCAGGAGGGCGAACTGCCGGGCACATAGGCGCTGGGCATCGGCAGGGGGACTTCGTCGGCGGCCTGTTTCAGGCGCTGCTCGATTTCCTCCGCCGTGGGCCGCGGCTCGTCCAGGATCAGGACCAGGGTGTCGCGCAGTTCGTCCAGGTAGAGCGAGGTAAGCATCGCCAGGCCCGTGTAGAACCCGGTCGCGGCCCGCTGGACGACGCGGTTGGCGAAGTCCGGGACCCAGCGCAGCGTGTGCTCGTCGAGGAACCCGGCCGCCACGGCCAGCGCGGTGGCATCTTCATGCTCGAAAAGTGCGGCCAGAAACTGCAACTGGTGGACCAGGTGGTCGTCCGGCCGCTTGCGCCAGTCGGGCGCGCTCAGTCCGAGCCGCGCATAGGCCTCGCGGACCTCGAACATCGGCTTCTGCATGGTCAGGCCGTCCTGGTCCAGCCAAACGGATTCACAGGGCGAGGCACCGACGCCGTGGTTCAGGTAGATGGACGCGAAATCGGCGGCCAGCTCGTCACGCTGTCCGGCATCCAGGTCGCTATCCTGGACAATCGCGGTCAGCGCATCACTCAGCTCCTGCGCCCGCGCGGACTCGAGCCGGAAAGCGAGACTCTCCGGGAAGCGGTCTGCCCTCAGCGAGCTGACCGTCTCGTCGTCGAGTTCACGATCGTGCAGCTGCGCCAGTGTGATCAGGTCGAGCGCGACACCGCTGCGAAAGGCATCCAAGACTTCACTCATGCAATCCCCCTCCGGGACTTTCCGGACGCCGCGCGTCCGCTTCGATCGAATGCAGGCGTAGGGACGGCACGGTCAATCGTCCACCCTGCCCTTGCTGTGCGGGACGAACACGATCGACGGATTCGTCAGCTCTGGGTCGGCGAAGTTCTTAACTGCACGCACCGGCTCCTCGTGCGGGGCCACCGCCTTCGTCGGGTGCTGGTTCAGCCGCAGCAGATCGATCGGCCCGACATCGAGCACCCGCATCATGCACGCCATCACGCAGTATGGCATACGGCCCGCATCGATCTCGTCGACGCAAAGATTGCATTTCTTGACCGTCAGCGACTCCGGATCCCATTGCGGCGCACCATAGGGACAGGTGGCCTCGCAGCGCCGGCAGCCGATACAGAGCGTCGAATCGATGTCGACGATGCCGTTGTCGGCACGCTTCCAGATCGCGCCGGTCGGGCAGGCGGGCAGACAGGCGGGTTCCGCACAGTGGTTGCACGAGACATTGACCTTGTACGCGAACACCTCCGGGTAGGTACCCCCCTCGATGTACTGCACGCGCCGGAAACGCGGTCCTGCCGGCAGGCCATTCTTGTCCTTGCAGGCGATTTCACAGGCACGGCAGCCGATGCAATCGACGTTGTGGTGAACGAACCCGAGTTGCCGTTCCGGCTTCACGGGCTCGTAAACGGTCTTCTTGCGTCGCTTGATCGCTGCCTTGAGCGCCGCACGGTTCTTTATCTTTTTCATCAGTCAACCCTCCTCGATTCAGAGGTCGCGACGGAAGACGTGGGAGCGGGCTGTCGCCAGACGGTCCCATCCCGGGCGGTGCGCGAGGTCCGTCTTGCGGATGTCACAGAGCACCGTGTTGTAGGCGAAGGCACCGGCCGGGCTCGGTTCGTCGAGCGTCAGCATGTCCGGGTTGCCGGAGCGGTCCACACCCTGATCGTCGAGGTCCAGCCAGGCGCCCTCGTGGATGACTGCGACACCGGGCATACAGCGCTCGGTGACGTAGACGGGCACCACGACCTTGCCCCGATCGTTCCAGACCTCGACCGTGTCGCCGGTCTTGATGCCCAGGCGACGCGCATCCGATGCATTCACCGTGACCTCCTGCTCGTAGGTCTCGCGCAGCCAGCTGCAGTTGTTGAATATCGAATGTGTCCGCCACCTCGGGTGCGGCGAGATCAGGTGGAACGGGAACTTGCCGGTCTTGGGGCTGTTCAGCGATTCCCAGGGCTCGATCCATTTCGGGATCGACGGGATGTGATAGCCGTAGCGGGTGCGCGTCCAGTCGCTGATCTGGGCCAGCTCGGAACTGAGTATCTCAATGCGCCCGGACGCGGTCTGGAACGGCTTGCCCTTTTCGATCTGGTCGCGAAACGCGACGTGCGGTTCGGGGAGTTTGAACTTGTAGATACCGCGCGCCTTGAACTCCTCCCAGGGCATATCGACATGCTGGTGCGGCATGACCTTGGTCTGCCACCAATCGCGCAGATAGGCCTCGTCGACCGCGTCGGGGTTGAGAAAATAGCTGCGATCGGCCTTCGGGTTGAAGGTCTTGCCGAAATGATCACCGATGCCGGTCAAATGGCCGATGCGGTAGGCCAACTCGGTGAAGACCTGGAAGTCGCTCTTGGATTCGCCGAGCGGCTCGATGACCTTGGGCCGATGGATATAGTAGTGGCCCTTGTACCACGGCAACGCGACGTCATGCCGCTCGAAGTGGGTCGCGATCGGCAACAGCACGTCGGCATACAGGCCCGATGGCGTGATGGTCGAGTCCATGCAGACCACCAACTCCATCTTGTCCATCGCGGCGATTTCTTTGTTGATGTTCGTCAGCTGATTGAACCAATCCGACCCCTGCCAGAAGATCCCCTTGATATTCGGGATCTTGCCGTCCAGTTGGTCCTGACGCGGCCAGAGCCCGAGTTCCTCGCGCGTGACATTGGGATAGTTCAGCACGCAGTGCGCCCAGCGATCCGATTTGATCGAAGAGAACCAGATGTTGGCGTATTGGTCATAGGGATAGGCGACCGCCTCGGCATGCCAGGCCTTGCCGACACCCTCGGCGCAGCCACCGAGCACACCGATGTTGCCGGTCATCGCCTGCAATGCGGCACCCATGCGATTGTACTGCTCACCATAGGCGTTGCGCCCCGGGGCCCAGGAGGCCTTGAGCGCGGCCGGCTTGGTGCGCGCATACATGTCTGCCAGTTTGCTGATGTCCTCGGCGGACACGCCACAGATCTCGGCCGCCCATTCCGGGGTCTTAGGAATGCCATCATAGGTACCGAGGATATAGTCCTTGAAGTTCTCCTTGCCGTTCGGCGAGTTGGCCGCCCAGTCCGGCATCGTGCCGGCGTCCATACCGAGCGTGAAGCGGTTGATGAAATCCTGGTCATGCAGATTGTTGGCGAAGATGTAGTGCGCCATGCCCGCCATCATCGCCGCATCGGTGTTGGGTCGGATCGGGATCCACCAGGCATCGTAGGCCGAGGCCGAATCGGTGTATTGCGGATCGATCAGGACGAACTTGCAACCGCGCTGCTTGGCGAGCCGCATGTAGTAGAAGGTGTTGCCGCCGTGGAAGGTGTAGGCCGGGTTCCAGCCCCACATGATGATCAGCTTCGAGTGGGCGAACGCATCGTCCTCGTTGCCGTCTTCGATCGTACCGAAGGTCCAGCGTGAGCTGGTCGTAGTGCCCTGATACGAGGGAACGGACCAGGAGTTGGTACGGCAGCCAAACATGCCGAGGAAGCGTCCGAGCAGTCCCTCGATCTGATCGGACTTGTGCAACACCCCGTACGAGGCACCGGCATAGCTCTGATCGAGCAGTGCGGTCGAACCATATTCGTTCTTCAGCGCGATCATCTTGCGTGCGACGTAGTCCAGGGCCTCGTCCCAGCTCAGGCGCTTGAACTTGCCTTCGCCACGTTTGCCGACCCGACCCATCGGGTACAGCAGGCGTTCCGCGGAATAAAGCCGCTGACGGTACGAACGACCGCGCAGACAGCCGCGCACCTGGGGCTCTTCTTCGGTGTCCTTGCCAAAATACCCGTCCAACTGATAACGACCGTCGTCGGTCGAGATACGGACGATCACGTCGCCCTTTTTGTGCGCGACCAGCATGTGCCGAGAGCCGCAGTTGTGAGCACAACTGGTCACCACGGTCGTCAGCTCGTCGTCCACCGGATAGGGCTCAAACGCGAACGCATTTGCTTCCCGGGTCTTGATCAGGCTGCCCGCGCCGAGCGCGGCAGCGCCGGCCGCGGTGCTTTGCAGGAACGAGCGCCGGTTCATGTTCAGGCGGTCTTTCAGGAAGTCGAAATTCTTGTCGTTGCTCATGGCATCCTCCGCGCCGCTGAACGGCTATTGCGCCGCAGGCGCTTCTGCTTCTGCTTTGACCACGAACCGCGGGTCGGAGCTGGTCGGCCTGTCCTTCGCCCATTCGGGTGGCGTCTCGGCATCGCCGGGCCAGGTGTGGCGAGGATAGGGATAGTAGATACGGTACCAGGAACGTCCACCATGGCAGCCGTAGCAGACATCGGTCTTCTTCAACGCCGCCTCTTCGATCGCCGCCGGCTTCAGGAAATTGACCTGGTGGCGGTTGGTGCGGATGCCCGCATGGCAGGTGAGACAGTTGTTGCCAAACAACTGACCGTGCTCGGCCCAGCTGCCAGGAACACCCATGACCTGATAGTTGAACTGACCATGGCACATCAGGCACACATCGGGATTCACGTGCTTGCGCTCGATCAGATGCGACTGCCCGGTGGCCGAGGAATTGGCCGTCTCCTCACGCGGGTCGTTGCCCTGATGACAGGTGTTGCACTTGAGCTGCATGACCTGCTGCGCGTAGTCGGTGACCAGATGACGGCGGTGGAAGGTCTCCTGCTCGCCATCGTAGGTGTCCAGGGTCTGGTACCAGGCCAGTGAATCCGACGCCTTCACTCCCGCCGGCGAGGCCTCCGACACACGACGGTCGATGATCTCCTGATGGCAGGCGAGGCACTGCTCGTCGGTGGCTGCATCGATCGCGGGTTTGAAATGGATCGGATCCCAGCGCGCTGCCGAATAGTCGACTGCATCCTGCGCGAGGACGATGGAACTCGCCAGAACGGCCACAGCGACCAGGGTCGCGGTCAAGACCGAAGGCCCTCTGAACTGGATCATCAGGGTCTCCTCATTGAGATAAGCGAGAAACGGCACGTCCCTGTGCCTGAACGCCCGCCAGATTGGCGGACAGGATTACCGCGGCGGGTTCCAGCCACTCATGCCGGACATACCACCCATGCCGCCCATGCCGCCCATGCCGGACATGCCGCCCATGCCGGACATACCCGACATGCCACCCATGCCGGACATAC
>CBDTXT010000010.1:0-17711 GCA_965364465.1 uncultured Chromatiaceae bacterium | reverse complement strand
GCCGCGCCAGAACAGGTTGCATACCGCCCCGGCGGCACTGCCCTCTCCAGAGCTCCCCGAATCGCTGCCCAGGGTCCAGTCCATACCGAGCAGCACGGCGTGTCCACGGGTCAGGTCGAAACGTAGGAGATCCAGCGGCGGCGCGAGCACGAACAGGCAGAAGAAGCCGATCTGAAACACACGTCGCCGGCGCTGCAGGGCGTCCGCGGTCATGGTGCTGCGGCCTTGCTACAGCCCGCCGGCAACGGTCGTCCGACCAGTGGGTAACGCCAGCACTGCCCGGCCATGGCCTTGGCCAGCCCGAGCGCGCCAAGCACCACCAGCAGCGAGTGCGCAAAGGTGAAATAGGTGATCACGACCACCCAGACATTGGGCCCGTCATAGCCACCGAAGAACAGGATCAGGCCGTTGGCGACCACCAGCAGCACGCCGGCCCACAGGCTGGCCGCGACGGTCTGCGACAGGTGTGCAGCGGCCAGCGGTGGCGCCTGCTCCTTGTTGCGCCACCACAGCAACAGCAGAAGCAGAAAGCCGAGTCCGGGCAGGATCAGCAGATTGGCCAGGTACAGGCTTTCGGCCGTGACCGCAGTCGCATAACCCTCGCCAAATTCATCCGATGCTGGCATCGATCACTTCCGACAATGCAGCCAGGGTCTCCGGGTCGTCGCTGAGCGGTTCGACCAGCGCGGCGCGGCAGGCATCACGCAGGTCGAAGCCGTCCTTGATCAGGGTCGCGGCATACACCAGCAAGCGGGTCGATGCGGCCTCCTCCAGGTCGTGGTCCTCGAGCGCGCGCAGCGCATTGGCGAGACCGATCAGGCGCTCACCGAGCTCACGGTCAATACCGGTCTCGCCCTGCAGTACCTCGAGCTCGAGCTGCGGCGAGGGAAAGTCGAAACTCATTGCCAGGAAACGCTGCCGGGTCGACGGTTTCATCCCCTTGAGCAGGTTCTGGTAGCCGGGGTTGTACGACACAACGAGCATGAAACCGGGCGGTGCCTGCAGCGTCTCGCCGGTACGTTCGAGCGGCAGGATGCGGCGATCGTCGGTCAGCGGATGCAGGACGACGGTCGTATCCTTGCGCGCCTCAACGATCTCGTCGAGATAGCAAATCGCCCCTTCGCGCACAGCGCGCGTCAGCGGGCCGTCACTCCAGAACGTGCCGCCGTCGCCGATCAGGTGGCGCCCGACCAGATCGGCCGCGGTCAGATCGTCGTGACAGGCCACCGTATACAGGGGCCGCCTGAGTTTCGCCGCCATATGCTGCACGAAGCGCGTCTTGCCACACCCAGTTGGGCCTTTGATAAGCACCGGCAGGCGATTGCGCCAGGCGTTCTCGAACAATACGATCTCGTTACCCTGGGGGCGATAGAAAGGCAATTGCCGGTCGACCGCAGTGGGAATTTCGTATGGCATAACCATTAGCTTAGCCTCGATAAGTCAAAATGAATGCGGTCGCAATCAACGCACCCGGCAACAGCAGCCAGATCACCACCACCCACCGCCAGGGCCCGCGCACCTCGCGCAGCCCCATGAACCAGTCGCCGACCAGCCCCCCCTTCAGCAGGGCCAGCAGCAGCACGAACAGCGACAACCACAGACCGCTCAGCTCCATCGTGCCAACCGCCCAGGTGACCAGCGTGAGTAGAACCAGGCCGAGATAGACCCAGGTGCAGGGTCGGACCAACCGGCGCGCTGAGTCGGGTGTGTTCATCGCATCACGTAAACGAGTGGAAACAGGATCAGCCAGACCAGGTCGACCATGTGCCAGTAGCTGGCACCGCTCTCGACACCGACATGGTTCTCGCTACTGTACTTGCCACCATGCGCCTTCAGTGCCACGGCCGCCAGGATCACCATGCCAAGGATCACGTGCAGGAAGTGAAAGAAGGTCAGCGACAGGTAGAACATGTAGAACGTGTTGCTGCTCAGCGACACGCCGGCACCGAGGTGGTGTGCATACTCGGCAGACTTGACCAGCAAAAACACGCCACCCATGCCCAGTGCCGCCCATAACCAGCGCGCGCAAGTATCATTGGCGCCCTCGCGTGCGGCGACCACGCCACGCATCACAAAGTAACTCGATGTAAGCAACGCCAAGGTATTGATCAGGGCCGCATCGCGGTTGAGCGTGGCCTGGTATTGGTTGAACAATTCGACATGGCTCATCCGCGTGAAGGCATACGAGGCAAAGAAGATCGCGAACACCAGCAACTCCGCAAGGATGAAGATCCACAGCGCGAGATCGCCAGGCGGATAGTCGACACGTGCCGGGACCCCACGAGCGTTGCCACTGGCCTGCATAACCGGTTCGGTTCCGTTCCTGTAAATCGACGACATGCGAAGCATCAACCTAAAAAGCCAGCCTTGCAGACGATCGCGCGGCTGGCGTCCCCGGGGAGCGGACGGGACCGCCCGTTCAACGATCTGGTGACGCGCGCACACCAGTGTGTACGCGCGCCACGCTCACTCACATCACGCCGGAGATGACTCCGAGCTTGCCACCAGTTTCGCCTCCGGCTCACGGTTTCCGACGAAGTGACTCGCGATGTAAAGGATCAGACCGATCAGGAACACCACGCCCGCCAACTCGCGCATCCAATAGAACAGCGCGATCTTGTCCTGCACGACCATGAAGGGCAACGGATCGCTGCTGTAGCGCTGTAGGTAGACCTGCAAGATGCCGGCACCGGTCAGGAACAGCGTGATGAACACCATCGACACGGTCATCAACCAGAACGACCACATCTCCAGCACCTGCGTGCGGTTGCTGGCCGCTGCCTCACGTCCGCGCAGCATCGGCATCGCGTATGAAATCATGGTCAGCACGATCATCACATAGGCACCGTAGAACGCCATATGGCCGTGCGCCGCCGTAATCTGCGAACCATGGGTGTAGTAATTGACCGGTGACAAGGTATGAAGGAAACCCCAGACGCCGGCACCCAGGAAGGCCATCACCGCGGTTCCCAATGCCCACAGGACGGCCGCCCTGTTCGGATGGTTGCGACGACGACGGTTCACCATGTTGAACGCGAACACCGTCATCATGAAGAACGGGATCGGCTCTAGCGCGGAAAAGATCGAACCCCACCATTGCCAGTACTCGGGTGCGCCGATCCAGTAGAAGTGATGCCCAGTCCCGATGATGCCGGTGATCAGGGTCATCGCGATGATCACGTATAGCCACTTCTCGATCACCTCGCGGTCGACACCGGTGACCTTGATCAGCACAAAGGCGAGGATTGAGCCCAGGATCAGTTCCCAGACGCCTTCCACCCACAGATGCACCACCCACCACCAGTAGTACTTGTCCTTGACCAGGTTGTCCGGGTTGTAGAACGAGAACAGGAAGAACACCGCCAGGCCGACCAGACCGATCAACAGCACCAGGCTGACCACGGTCTTGCGTCCCTTGAGAATGGTCAAGCCAATGTTGTACAGGAATGCCAGCGCCACGATCACGATGCCAACCTTGGTAATGGTCGGTTGCTCGAGGAACTCGCGCCCCATGGTCGGCAGCAGCTCATTTCCAGTCAACTCGGCCAGCGTTGCATACGGCACGAGCAGATATCCAAGGACCGTCAACGCACCCGCGACGAGAAAGATCCAGAACATGATCAGTGCCAACATCGGACTGTGAAGCTCGCGTTCGGCCTCTTCCGGCACAAGGTAATACGACGCGCCCATGAATCCGAAAAGCAACCAGACAATCAACAGGTTGGTGTGGACCATACGGGCAACGTTGAACGGGATCTCGGGAAACAGGAAATCGCCGACGACGTACTGCAGGCCGAGGATCAGGCCGAACACGATCTGGCCGACGAACAGCCCGATCGCCGCAATGAAATACGGTTTTGCAACCGCCTGTGACTTGTATTGCATGACTGTGCTCCTCAGCCCTGGATGTTGGGTGGCCAGTTGGCAGTATTGATGCCGGATGCGTACTCTAGAAAATCGGCAATCGCATCAAGCTCTTCCGGCGTGAAGTTGAACTGCGGCATGCTGCGGCGCCCCGGGATTCCCTCTTTAGGACGGCTCATGATGAAAGCCTTGATCCCCTCCTTGCCGCCAAGGCGCTGAAAGGCGTTGCCGAGCTCGGGCGCAAAGTATGCCCCTTCACCCAACAGGCTGTGGCAACCGACGCAGTTGTTCTCCTCCCACAGCGCCTTGCCGGCCGAGACCGAGGCATTCAGCGCCGCGCGGTTGTCGCGCTTTTCCCACGCCTTATGCGTATCGAAGGTAAGCGCAAGGAAGAGCAGAAAGAAAAATACGCTTCCACCGTAGAAAATGTTGCGTGCCATGGCCTTTGTAAAAGCCTGTGACATGGCGGGGACCTCCATGAAGTTGATAGGACAGTGCTATTGCAAAACCAAAGCAATGGTTCAGCCTTGACTTTGGTCAAGCTAGTGGGCTGCTTGGTAAGTTCGGTTACTCTCAGAGCCCCGCTACCTGGCCAAGACAAGGCGCACTTCGCAGGGAATGGCAGGCCCTTTTCAACAAGTGCAACGCAGTATTGGCCAGGTAGCGGGGCTCCCTTCGGGCCGGTAGACAAGCGCCGTCGCCTGTGTTTCGCTCGCTTGAATTAGCAACGGCTAGTCCGCCGCTCGCGAGCCTTGCCGACGACGCTTGTAGATCGGCTGAGTGTGACCGAACTTACCAAGCAGCCCACTAGGGTCGTGCCGTTGCGTCAGATCAAAGGGACGGCTCAAATCTTGCGAGTCATACGCGAAAGGTGCGGCACGCCGGTGCCCGCAAAGAGGCTTGACGGGCAAGCTTGATTTCCACTCGACCCTATGATTGTCAGCCGGCGCGGGTAGCAAGCACCAAGAAGCTCTCCGCAGATCGCCGATTTCTGTCCGCGAAAGACGACGCCGATGTCCAACCCCACTCGCCTGCGCTGACCGTCGAGCCAGCAGGCGTCGGGCTCTTTGTTACAACTAATGGCTAGTACCCGCCGAACGCGTGATCTTATTGTATACGTTGTACTTGCCTGACGGCTTGACCATTGGAAGACGTTTGCGCTCCTCGAGCGTTACGCCATCATAGACAATCACCTCGCCCTCCGGGTCCCAGACGCTGAGCAGCGCATGCCTGCCATCCTTGTCGAATTCGACGTGCGCTGCGGTCTTGCCGGGCGCCGGCTGTAAGGTGTCGACGATCTCGAGCGTTCGCTTGTCGATGATGTGCACCTTGTCGCGGTTGGGTCCGAAAAAGACGTCTACCCAGGCAAACGGGGTGTTCTCGTGGCTGCGCATGAAGAAGCCTGGCCCCTCGGTCGGTATGCGCTTGATCGTCTTCCAGGTCTGCATATCGATAATGCTGACCTCACTCTTCTTAAGATGCGGCGTCGCCAGTATGGTTCGCCCTTGATACTCCCATGTGATGCCGGAACCGAGGTGGGGCATGCCGTCGAGTTCGAGGTCGGCAATCTTTCGCCCGACGTCCAGGTGCACGACCTGGCCATTCTTTGCATTTCGTGCGGCACCGATCAGCAGCCTGTACGACTGATCAAAGAAGAAGTCATCGAGATAGTCGTCGAGACGGATCCGGCGCACCGGGAATCGGCCGCCGGCGCGCGCCACACCCTCGTCCATGCGGTAGTCATGCATTGGGCCGTTGTATACAGGCAGCCCCTCGTCCGCATAGTGGATCTCCCAAACCTCAGGGATGTCCTTGAGCGCGGCAACAAAGCTGTGACGTGGGCCGGCATCGTAGACCGCGCTGACACGTGAGCTCGCACCTTTCTCATCCTTGACCGGGATGACCTTGATCGCGTGCAAATCCGCCGTGTCGAGCAGCACCAGGCTGTGCGGCAGGTAATTGGCGACCATCGCGTACCGTCCATCGGCCGATACCGCGAGATTGCGCGTATTAATGCCGGCGCGCACCTCGGCGACGGTCTGCAAACTCCACATGTCGAACTTGCTGATCCAGCCGTCGCGCGACGCGAAGTACACAAAGCGCCCATCGGGCGAATATTTTGGGCCACCGTGCAGTGCAAAGTGGGTTTTGAAGCGATGGATTGGCTCGAAACTGTCGCCGTCGAGGATCGTGGCGTGATGATCGCCGAGTTCGACTACGACAAACATGTTCATCGGGTCGGCATCGTGCAGCGGTCGCGTCGGGAGACTCTCGGATTCAACAAGAAGCTTTCTGCTAGCCTCGATCTGCCCAATATTCCAGGCCGGCGACTCGGCCAGCGGGGTATACACATAATCGACCAATGCGGTGATCTGCGGCCCATCGAGGACCTGGCCAAATGCCGGCATCTGGGAGGCCGGTCGGCCGTTGGCGACCGCGTCGACTGCGGCGGTTCGCTTCAAGCGTTTCAGGTTCCCGGGTAGTAGTGCCGGACCCATAAGGCCCAGGCGCCCAACACCATGGCACTGCGCGCAGTGCTGAGCGTACAACGCAGGCGCGTCGGGCGCATTGGCGAAGCCGCGCGACACCAACAAGCTCACTGCGGCGAGCAAGACCAGCCGTTTGGATGTGCCGCGTTTCATTGAGGTTCCAGATCGAATCGGTAGGCTGCGTGGCAGGCGGTACAGTTATTCATCAGGGCGGCGAGTTCAGCCAGCGCCTGAGCGGTGTCACCGAATTGCTCGATGTTCAATGCCAACTCATCGAAGCGCGCGTGGGTGTCAAACCCGAGCCGTTTGAATGCCAGCGGCAGCTTGCCAACCAAGCCGGGTGGCACCTGATGTTGGGACGCCGCGCCAACGCGTCGCGCTGCCCGCACGGCCGTGGTCGCATCGTCGTCGGCGATCGCTTGACTGATCTGCTGCAATGCCACGAGGAAGTCGCGCATTTCGGTTAGCACCAGATCGCGCTCGCCGGGCGCGAGCAGAATCGCGCTACGGCCGTCGCTTGCCGGCAGGACCTGCCCTCGGATCACAAAGACATAAATCAACGCGGCGATCACCAGCGCCAGCAAAAGGGTCAATGAACAACAGAGACGCCGCATCAGGAGGCGCCTCGTCCCGTTGCGCGCCTGCGCCCGTCATAGGGCCGCAACTTGACTCGCTCACCTGATGGGATGACGCCAATCTCTTGATCACTCAGATAGCAGCCTGGATCCTCGGCCCAGGGGTTGCCGGTCAACTGCCAGGCCCGGGTACGGCTGTTGCCACCGCATATCGACAGGTGTCGGCATTGCGCGCAACGGCCCTCAACCGGGCGGTCGGCTCGTTTCAGACCGGCCATCAGTGGATCCGAGGTGTCCTCCCAGATGGCCGAGAACGCGCGTTCCTTGACCGAGCCCAGGTCGTAATCCCACCACATGGTGTCGGGGTGGACCCTACCCAGGTTGTCGATATTGGCGATACTCACCCCGGACGAATTGCCTCCCCAGCGCTCCAACATCGTTTGCAGCCTTCCCCGCTGCTCGGGCCGGTGGCGTTCCACCCATTGCAACAGGTAGACACCATCCGCATCGTTGTTGCCGGTCACGAACTCCTTGGCGTTCCCGCTGATGAGGTGGTTCCAGCAGGTCTCAAACAGCAGATCCATCGCCGCGCGCGTCATACGATGGTGCGCATCTTTGCCACGGTTTTTGTTGCCGCGACCGGCGTAATTCAGATGCGACAGGTAAAACTTGTCGAGCCCCTCGTCGTCGAGTAGGCGCAGCAGATTCGGTAGGTCACGTTCATTGTCCTGGGTCAGCGTAAAACGCAGGCCAACCTTGATCCCGGCATCGCGGCACAAACGGATGCCCCTGAGCGACTCATCGAAGGCGCCGAGCCGACGCCGGAAACGGTCGTGGACCTCACGCATACCGTCGAGGCTGACACCGACATAGTCGTATCCGACATCGCGGATCTGACCGATGTTGCCCTCGCTGATCAGTGTGCCGTTGCTCGACAGACCGACGTAGAATCCCATCGCCTTGGCTTGCCGCGAGATCTCGAAGATGTCTGGACGCATCAGCGGCTCACCACCCGAAAGTATCAGGACAGGTACGCCATATGCCTTGAGATCGTCCATGACGTCGAACACCTGCGCGGTCGACAGCTCGCCGGGAAAATTCTTGTCCGCCGAAGTTGCATAACAGTGCTTGCACGTCAGGTTGCATCGCCGGATCAGGTTCCAGATCACCACCGGTCCGGTCGGTGCGGCGACTTGGGGGCGGCGCTGTGCGAGTTCCGGGTTGGCGAGCGCCTGAAGGTAACGCGTCAGTCGAAACATGTTGGACTCCTCATGCCGCCAGCCGCAGGCCCGTCTTCTTCAGGACTGCGCTGCTGAACAGGACATCATGGGCACGCACGTCGTCACCGAGCACCGCACGCAGCCGGGCCGTCTTGTGCAGCACCTCCTGGCGGTCTTGGCCATGGACCATCGCAAACAGGTTATATCGCCAGATTTCGGGATGACGCGGCCGCTGATAGCAGTGACTGACAAAGTCCATGCCGCCGATCCGTTCACCGAGTTCCACTACTCGCTCGTCGGGAACATCCCAAACGGTCATGCCGTTGCCGCGAAGACCGAGCCGGTAGTGATTCGGCACTGCCCCGATACGGCGTATGACGCCGCCGCGCAACATTTCACCAAACGCCTCAATGAGCGTGCCGCGCTCCAGCCCGAGCTCAGCGTCGAGTTGCGCAAAGGGTTCGGGGACCAACGGCAACCCACCCTGGGTCGCGGCGACGATTCGCTGGTACGCCGGCGGCAACGCAGACTCGGGGCCAGCAGCCTGAGGCTGCGGTATCGGTACCGTGATGACTCGGCCGGCGTCATCCAACTCCAAGCAAAGCCCGAGGTAGAACTCACGCAGCTTCGGAAAATCGTAGACCGTCAGGCCGGTGTTACGCTCGATATCGGCCAGAGATTCGGCCACCCCGTGCGGGCGTTCGTTGGCGACAACAAACCACATATTGAGCCTGTGGTCACGTCGATAGTTATGCGCGACCGCGGGCAGCCGGTTAACCTGCTCCGCAACCCGCTCGAACCCGGCTTCGGGTACACTGAGCGCCGCCAACGTCACGGCGCCGCCGAGGCGGGCGGCATCGTACAAAGGACCAAAACGGGTCAGCATTCCGGCATCGAGCAGATGTCGGACGGTATGGATCAGGGCAGCCTCCTGCGCGCCGAGCTTTGCCGCGACACTATGAAAAGGTCTCTCGACAATTGGGAAACCGCCCTGAAACTGGTTGATGAAGGCACGGGCTAGCGGCGTCAGCGGCTCCATCACGACGCTCCGCCGGCACCGGGAACTACCGAAATCGCCTTTTCGGTACCGTAACGTGCACCACGCTGCTTGAACCGCCGACGGCTGAACAGGATCTCGTGAGCGACATCGTGCAGGTCGAGTTTCCCGATTAGCCTGTCGACATGACTCAGAACCGCTGCCCGGTCGCGCCCATGGATCATCGTGAACAGGTTGTAGCGCCACTGCGGCAGACGGCGCGGCCGACGGTAACAGAGTGTCACACAGTCCTGACTACCAAGACGCGCACCGGCCCCGGCGACATCCTCGTCAGGAATATCCCATACGACCATCGCATTGGCGCGGTAGCCCAGTTCGCGATGACGCACGACAACGCCAAAGCGTCTGATGATGCCGCTTGACTGCAACAGCCAAAGCCGGGCCATCACCTCGCCCTCGGACAGGCCCAGGCGCCTACCAATCTCTTGGTAGGGGTCTTCCACCAGGGGCAGACCATCTTCTATGGTCCGAAGCAGCATGAGGTCGGTTGAATCGACAGCACGGTGCGTCTGTGCGTTTGTCAGGCCCATTGCAGAGCAAACCCCAAATCGATATGAAAGTCGTCGAGCATCGGCAGATCCAGCGGCTGGAGGCCGGTGCGCTCGGCGATCGCTTCGAGTACCCGCTCGATGCCGGCACGGTCACTCGCGGTTAGCACGAACCAGAGGTTGTACGGGTGTTCACGTTCGTAGTTGTGATTGACCTCCGGATAGGCACTCACCAGCGCCGCAACCGACTCGAGTTCTTCGGGTGGCACAGCCAGGGCGGCCAGGGTGCTGGCGCCTACCTGGTTGGGACGCAGGACCGCGCCCACCCGGCTCAGTGCACCGTAACGTTTCAGATAGCCGAGACGGTCCAGTACCTTTGACTCCGTAGTCCCGAGTTCCTCCGCGATGCGCGCAAATGGCCGGGGCTCGAGCGGAAAGTCGCGCTGGAATTCGTCCAGCAGGCGGCGGTCGAGCTCACTCAGCAGCGGCCGGACATTGTTCATCGCAGACCCTCCGCGCTCCTCACAACCCGATCCGGGCGGCACGCGCCGTCATGAATATGCCGCTCGGCTTAGCGGCCGCCAGCGTCGCACGACGCTCGAAGGTGTCGGTGGCGTAGACATGCAGTTGGTCGGCGTCGCGCACCGAGACCCAGACCTCTTCGCCGCGCGGCTCGAACTCCATGTGCAATACGCCGGGGCCGGGCGTCAGCGTCTTGATGACCTCACCCGTCGGCACATCGATGACCTGCACCGTATCGTTGTCCGGCATCGCGAAATTGACCCACACCTGGCGACCGTCCGGGCGCGCCATTACGAATACCGGCTGACCATGTACCGGGATGCGTCCGACCTGCTGCCAGCTCTGCATGTCGATCACCAGCACCTCGTGTCGGCCCACGGCCGGGACGAAGGCCCGTGTGCCGGCGACCGCCCAGCCCTCGAGATGCGGCATCTTGTAGACGGGTAACTTCGCATTGCCCTTGCCATAGTCGGCGAGGACGCGCTGCACGCCACGTTCCGGGTACCACAGGTCGAGCAGCGCCATACCGTCCTCGCCGAACAGCCCGGCGACGTAGTACCGGCCGTCAGGCGTGATCAGAGCATCGTAGGGATTGCGACCGACGTCGGAATACTTCTGGATCTGCGGCGCCCGCGGGTCGTGTGCATCGACCAGCCAGATCTCGCCACTGTCCCACAGGCTGAATACGAACCGCTGGCCCGGCGCATCGACCAGGCCGATGACCTTGGAGCGCAGCCCGGGGGCATACTCGGCCGGGATCTCGGCGAGGAACTCCAGCGTCCCGGCGTCGAAGATTTTCACGCCTCCCGGTTCGTAGTTCGAGACGGCTACCAGTTGTCCATCCTGGGAGATCGCACCACCAATGCTGTTGCCGGCCTGCACTGTGCGTGCGACCAGCGTTGCAGTCAGCAGGTCGACCTTGCTGAGACCGCCGTCACGGCCAAAAACGAAGGCATAACGGCCATCACGCGAGTAGACCGCAGATGCATGCGACAGATCGCCCAGGCCGTTGACAACGCCGATCTTGGTGTTGCTGCTGGTGTCGACTATCTGCACGCTGCCGTTGGCCCGCTCGACGACGATCGCCAGGTCACCCGTGCCCCGCAATCCATTACTGGCCGCATGTGCAACAAGCGGACTCAGCAGACCACCGAGCAACAGCAGTGTGAACAGGACGGTGCGCAGTTCGCTATAGAGCGTTTCATCGGTTTGCCATGCCGATACTCGGCGCTGAAGCCAATGCATCATTTCAGGCCCTCCCCATTGAGCAGGGTGCCCACCAGCCAACTGACATCCGCTTCACTGAGTAAAGGACGCCAGGGTGGCATTGCGGTCCCCGGACGCCCATCGAGAATGGTCTGCCTGAGGAAGGCGGCGGGCTTTCCGGCCAGGCTGTCCTGAGCCAATGGTGGGCCCAGACCACCCTTGAGTGTCAGCCCATGGCAGGAGCCGCAGTCCTGGTGCAGCAAGTGCCTGAGTTCCTGCTGCCTGGCAGGACTCGGTTCGGTTCCCTGCTCTGCCGACGCCAGTGACGGCATGCAGAGACTAAGCCCCAACATTACCAACCAAACCCGCATTACCTTTCTCCATTGCTGGTTTGAACCAATCCAACTGTCCGGCCATCGCCACGGTCCGACCGATGATGATCAGCATTGGCGATTGCAGTCTGACGCTACGCACACGGTTGCCGAGTGTCAGGAGATCACCGAACACCCGCCGTTGCTGACCGGTCGTCCCGTCCTGTACCGCTACCGCCGGGGTGGCCGGATCAAGGCCTTCGGCGACCAACCTCTTGCAGATACGTTGGAGATTTGATTTCCCCATGTAGATAACCAATGTACAGTCCGGGTCGGCCAAAGATCGCCAGTCCAGATCGATCGGCTCATCGTTCTTGAAATGCCCGGTGACCAGGCGTACGCCACGGCTGGTACCACGATGGGTCAAGGGCACACCGGCATAGGCACTGCATGCTGCCGCTGCGGTAATACCGGGTACGACCTCGAAATCGATACCTTTGCTCCTTAGATGAATTGCCTCTTCGCTCCCGCGACCGAAGATGAAGGGATCACCCCCCTTGAGGCGCACGACAGTCCGGCGCCGCTGCGCCAGGCTTGCCAACAGTTCGTTAATTTCGCCTTGCGGCATGCCGTGATTGCCACACGCCTTGCCAACGTTGATGCGCGATACCCCGCTTGGAATCAGGTCCAGAATCGCCTGCGACACCAAGCGATCGTAGACCAACACGTCGGTAGACTGAATGAGCCGCATCGCCTTGATCGTGAGGAGATCCGGATCGCCCGGACCGGCGCCGACCAGATAGACCTTGCCTTTGTCGTTCATCGACTCCGTCCTGTTTGTATTTGTACGATGCGGTGCGGGATAACCCCGCACCGCCCAAACGATCAGTAGACGTCATGCATCGTGTTGTACACGTTGAACTTGCCGGTCGGGGTCACCAGGCGCTTGTCCTTGATGACCTTCTTGACCTTGCGCGTTTTGTCGTCCAACACCACGATCGCGGATGCCTGCTCCTTGCCGTTCCAGACCGAGAACCACACCTCGTCGCCAGCCTTGTTGTACTCCGGCTGAACGACGCGCTTCGGACCCTCACCCAGATCCGCCCATTCGGCGATCGGCAACACCTCAAAGCCCTTGTCGAGGTTGTCGATATCAAACACCGCGACTGACTGGCTGATCGGCTCTGCAGGGTTCAGTGCTGTGTCGACGTAGAGGTTCTTCGACTTGGGGTGCGTCTTGATGAACAAGGAACCGCCGCCCTGACCATCGACCGACTGCACCAACTTCCAGGCATGCTGCGGATGACCCTGCGGATCGGTGCCGATCATCGCGATCGTCTGATCACCCAGGTGACTGGTCGCCCACACCGGACCGAACTTGGGATGATCGAAGTTCGCGCCGCGTCCCGGATGTGGGATCTGGCCAACGTCAATCAGGGCTGCGAGCTTGTCTTCACGCGAATCGACCACGGCGATCTTGTTGGACTTGTTTGCAGCCGTCAGAAAGTACCGCTTGGTCGCATCCCAGCCGCCGTCGTGCAGGAAGCGTGCGGCCCCGATCGTGGTCACCTTGAGGTTTTCCAGGTCCTCATAGTTGACCATCAGGATCTTGCCGGTCTCCTTGACATTGACGATGAACTCCGGATGTTCATGCGAGGCGACGATAGCCGCCACGCGAGGCTCCGGGTGGAACTCCTGAGTGTCGACAGTCATACCCCGGGTGCCGACGATCTTCTTGGGTTCCAGGGTTTCGCCGTCCATAATCACGTACTGCGGCGGCCAGTAGGTGCCGGCAATCGCATACTTGTCTTCCCAGCCCTTGTACTTCGACGTCTCGACCGAACGGGCCTCCATGCCGACCTTGATCTCGGCAACCGTGTCCGGTTCTGCCATCCACAGGTCGATCATGTTGATCTTCGCGTCACGACCGATCACGAACAGGTAGCGACCGGATGCAGACAGGCGGGAGATATGTACCGCGTAGCCGGTCTTCACGATATTGACGATCTCTTTGGTATCGCCGTCGATGATCGCAACCTCGCCGCTGTCACGCAGCGTCACCGAGAACACGTTCTCGAGGTTGATGTCGTTCATCTGTTTCGTGGGACGCTGTTCGGGTGGAACAACGACCCGCCAGGTCGCCTTCATCTCTTTGATACCGTACTCAGGCGGCTGCGGCGGCTCGTGTTGCAGGTAGCGCGCCATCATGTCGACTTCGGCGTCGTTGAGTTCGCCCGAGGCGCCCCAGTTTGGCATCCCCAACGGCGAACCATAGTTGATGAACGCCTTCAGATATTCGGTGCCGCGCTGGCGCGTAATGTCAGTGGTCAACGGTTTACCGGTGGCGCCCTTGCGCAACACACCGTGGCAACCGGCGCAGCGTTCGAAGAAGATCTGCTTGGCCCGGGTGAATTCGTTGTTGGTCATTGGCGGACCATCGCCGCCTACCATGTCCTTGGTTACGGATGGATCCATTGCGATGGGGGCACCCTGGTACTTCATGTCTTCGGCCGGGGTGCCGGGATGCCCGCTGGTCTCGGCGTTGGCTATCCCCATTGCCACTACGAGGGCTGACAGCGCAAATACGCGGCCAACAAAGTGTCTACTCTTCATCAGAAGCCTCTCCCTCTCCGCGCATAGCGTCGATAAGGTTATGGGTGTCACGGCAGGACCAATGCTAGGAGGAGGGACTTGCGCAGCCTTGATGAATGTCAAGCGGTGAAATTAGCTCACTCCGAATTGACGCAAATCAAAAAAGGTTCATCGCGCGAGATCCACGGACCCATGCCCATTGACCCTGTTTGGCGGCCAGGCAATAGACCGAAAGGCCGCCGCCAGCCGCTGCTCGACAGACCCGGTAGCGCGATGACCCTGTGCAGACCGGATCACACTCGTCGCTGAGGCAAGGGCGGACACTGAGTCGGCCACTCAGTTCGCAGCCTGTCCCTTGATCCGTGCCTTCACCTCCGCCTTGCGACGCAACTCGACCAGCGGCGGGCATCGTCGATCGTTCCAGTAGGTCACTTGGCAATCCAGGCAGTAATGACACTCGTTCTCGACAATTTCACCAGTCGGTCGAATCGCCTGAACCTCGCATTCACGCGCACAGGTCTGGCAGGGTCGACCGCACTCCTTGCGCCGACGAAGCCAATCGAATACGCGAAAGCGTGAGGGAAAGGTGAGCGCGGCGCCCAGTGGGCAAAGATAACGACAGAAGGCCTTGCGGACGAACAACCCGATCAGAAGAACGAGCGCCGCATAGAGCACGAAGGGCCAGTCGCGAACGAAACGTAACGCGAAGACGGTTTTGAACGGCTCGACCTCCGCATACTGCTGTGCGGTCACCAGGGATTGAAGGGAAAGCGCGAACAGTCCAAGTAGAATGAGGTACTTCAACGCCAGAAGTCGTTCGTGGAGTACGGCAGGAAGTTCTCTTCCCTCGATTCCGATCTTCTCCCCCAGCCTGTATAGGAGTTCCTGCAGGGCGCCAAACGGGCACAGCCATCCACAGTACACACCACGCCCCCAAAGTACGATGGTGATAGCGACAAACGACCAAAGCAGAAACATCATCGGCTCGATCAGAAAACTCTCCCACCGAAACCCACTGAGCAGCGAGTTGACGAATGTCAACACGTTGACGACCGACAGCTGGGCAAACCCGTAGATCCCGATGAAGAAGAGGGTGAAAAGCAGGTACGCCGTTCGGATCCTGAGCAAGAAAGTCGGGTGCCGTGCCAACCAATCCTGAAAGAGCAGAATCGTCAGCAACGCAATCAGCCCAAGGGATAGGGTCGCTATCTCCCATAGGCGTTCTCGCCAGAGAATCAGCCACAGGGGTTCGGGCTCACTAAAGCGCAACTTCCCCTCTGATTCGGCCAGTAGGCCCCTTTGTAATGCCACTTTTCGCAGGCTTTCAACGATCGTTCGATTGATCACCATGGCAGTGATCGTAGCGCCACTGATGCCATCCACGACTCGACGGTTCGGCGCCTTCGGGCCCCCAATCCGGACCTCATCGGTGACCGGCACACCAATATATTGAGATACGAAGTCGGCAAGATCGCTGTCGGATATCCCAACGACCAGAATCGGTTCCTGGTGTTCGACGATCCGTACCCCGCTAACCGTGCCTGTCGCGTCAAACCCGACCAGGGTGTTGATCGGCTTACCCGAATAGGCGGGGATGGGTTTGATGTCCGCCGTCAACAGCGCATAGCCCAGTATCTGGTCCGCATCGAATATCACGGCCGACGGCGGGTCACCCTCGAACTCGCTGACCCGTTCCATGCCGGGGAAGATCGCCCGCAGTTGGTCATGATAACCCTCAAGGCCTCCGGCACGCAGGGGCACGGCCAGCACAAGCAATACACACAGCAGACCGACGGAGAACGCGGCCTTGAAATGCCCGGAATCGCCTGTGTTCTTGACCATGGGCAGCAAGACTGAGAGATCCGATGGCGATGCGCCTTGACTATGGTCAACCGACGAAATGCCGCTAAGACCGGGACCCTTACACTCGCGATCAACGCGTGGCTGTCTCAGATGTCGGCCCGCTTGCCTCTGGCAAGAACGTCAGACGACCACTGAACTCGCCTTTATCGCAGTCGGCGCAGGCCGTGCTGATAAGGAGCGTCGCTGCCGGCGTCTCGGCTGATGCCTCTCCGACGACGGAAAGAATGGTCACCAGGCAGGTACAGGAATAAAGTAGCGAGCGTAGAGAAGCGTCAAACATCGTTGCCTCCGCATCTGCTTCTTCACACCTGCGCTATTATCCACATCGACCTGGGCCGTAGCCTGAAACGACATTCACGAGTTCGATGCAATGAACCAGGGCCGTCGCACGCCGCTGGTCCACCCATCTGTATCAGTCGGTAGACACTGCCGGCGCCAATCTGCATTTCCTCACCTGACATATGTCAAGGATTCCAAGCTGGATCTGCGCACGATGGACGTGCTCAGACAGCCCGGGGCTCCAACAATGCCATTCCAGCTCGCTATTACACGAGTGGCCCATGTGCTCGCCGGGCCTGTGCCCGAGACCTTGCCTCCTTCACTTCACCGTTGGTATGGATTGGCACGTTTCCGGCCCAGCGCATTACGCGGCAAGTGCGTAAGCGCTTTTCACCCGCAGGACGATATCTTTGGCTATCATCACACCCTTCCAGCAGTTTGGCGTCTCACTAAAGAAAGACAAGACAGTGATCGAAGACCTGAGACAGAGTCATTTGTTCGCTGACCTGAGCGAATCAGAGCTCAAGCGCGTCGCTCAGCACAGTGCGGTTGTGAAATTGAGGAGTGGCGAAGCCTTGTTCGAACAGGGTGACCCTGCGTTGCGTTTCTATCTGGTTCGCAGCGGACAAATCAAACTGTTCAGATTGTCCCCAGCAGGGAATGAAAAAGTCGTGGACGTCGTCACTCCCGGGAATACATTCGCCGAGGCTTTGATGTTTCTTGAACGACCCTACTACCCGGTTGGCGCCCAGGCCTTGCAGGCCAGTGAAGTCATCAGCATCGATGCATCAGATTTCTCCCGCATGCTCAAGGAGTCGGTCGATACCTGTTTCGTTCTGTTGGGCAGCATGAGCCAGCGCCTGCGCATCTTATTGCGTGAGATTGACGAAATCAGCCTGCACAGCGCGACTGGTCGAGTCGCCACCTACCTACTCGAGCACGCTTCGGACAGGAGCGACACTTTCAGGCTGCCGGTTGCCAAGCAGGTAATCGCCTCACGTTTGTCGGTCAAGCCGGAGACATTCTCAAGGATAGTGAAGAACCTGAGCAACCAAGGCGTCATTCGTATTGACGGCAGCCTGGTCACTATCCACGATCGGGAAGCACTTCAGATAGCCGCAGACACCGATCCACTATGACCGAAAGGAGGAAGGGATTCGAGCCCTCGATACTTTCGATATTTTCAGTGGTGATTTGCACTGAAATCTGACCCAGGTCTTGCATCGAAAATTGCTCCGCCAGTCT
>CBDTXT010000009.1:0-19248 GCA_965364465.1 uncultured Chromatiaceae bacterium | reverse complement strand
GCCATCGGGTTGTGGATTGATCCGGGTATCGCAAATACCTCGCGACCCGCTTCGGCCGCCAGTCGGGCGGTGATCAGGGATCCGCTTTGAATCGCGGCCTCGACCACCAGTGTGCCAAGCGACAGGCCGGCCAGAATGCGGTTCCTGCGAGGGAAGTTGCCGGGCCGTGGGGGCGTGCCACAGGGGAATTCGGAAACCAGCAGCCCATTCATCGCAATGTCGTGAGCCAGCCCACGGTTGCGCGCCGGATAGACGCGATCGAGGCCGGTCCCGGTGACGGCCAGCGTCAGGCCATCCTCATCCAGCGCCCCGCGGTGGGCGGCCGCGTCGATGCCGGTGGCCAGGCCGCTCGCGACGGTTAGGCCGCTGGCGGCCAGAAAACCCGCGAATTCAGCAGCGTTGCGGCGCCCGCCCGCACTCGGATGGCGACTGCCGACGATGGCCAGCTGAGGGAGGCTCAACAAGTCCGGATCGCCGTGCAGGAACAGGGCGCTCGGCGGGTTGGACAACTGGCGCAGGCGCGCCGGGTAGGCCGGATCCGTAATCCGGAGCAGAGAATTGCGCGATTGTTCCAGCCAGCGCATGTCGGTCTCGACGCCGGACCAGTCCGGTGCGCGCAGGTAGTCGCGCAGCGCTGCCGGGATTGTCGCTGGGGGGTGCGCGATCAGTTGTTCGGCCGGCATGCCGTCGGCCAGCAACGCATTCAGCGATTGGCAGCCGACGCCCGGCGCCCGCAGCAGCGCACACCAGGCAGCGGCTTCGTCAGCTGGGGTTGATTCCATTCAACCTCGCCGCACGGCGCTTGCGGTCAGGGATTGCGTACCCGGTCTTCGACATGGATCGGCCGGATCGCATGCATGATCAGACCGAAGCTCACCCGCTCGAACGTCCGGAACACCATCACCAGACCTGCCTCCTCGTCGGGCAGCGTGACAAATTCGCGCCGGTCGGAAAAGGTCGCGACGTTGCGTCGCCGGGATACCATATCGCGAATGGTCTCGCCGCGCTGATCCACCCGCAACACCGTGCCCGGATCCAAACCGTCGGCGGCGCCGCGGTCCAGTGCCACCACGTTGAACTGGCCGATCTGGCTGACGCCGTTGAGCACCGAGATGATGCTGCCCTCGATCGGCTTCGCGGGGGGGTGCGGCGTGAAATGCGCAGTGGCCTTGTCTTCTCCAGCGGGAATCAGGCGGTCGCCGATGACCGACTCGATTTCCGTCGAGTTGATGAATACCGTGGCCGGATCGCCGGTGCGCTGCAACTCGGTCGTGCCGACGTAGGTAGCCTCGTAGCCGAGAATTTCATCGGTGTCTGCGTCACGATAGGCGTCGCCCGGGCGCACGATCTCGTACTTGAGGACGTCGCTGGACATGATCGCGCGCACATAGGCCTTCCAGCCAGCCCCGCCGAGGAGGTGCTCGTCGGAGAAATCGACAATGTACGGCGCTTTGTCCAATTGGCCCTCATCCAGCACGTAGGGGCGGGTGAGGAAGGGGCCGATCGCGTCCACCGGAATAGTCGGTATGGCGCCGTCCCAAGGGCTGGAGCGCACGGTCGGCGACAGTTTCAACGGCCCGCGGTGCAGCCGTAGCTGTGGCTTCCCGTCGATGTACACCAGCTCGAGTTCGTCTCCTGGGTAGATCAGATGCGGATTTTCGACCTGCGGGTTGACGTGCCAGATCTCCGGCCAGCGCCAGGGACTGTGTAGGAATCGGCCAGAAATGTCCCACAGGGTGTCTCCCTTGACCACGCGATAGCGATCCGGGTGATCGGTGCGGAGCAGATCTTCTGCCAGCGCAAGCGGGACGAGTAGCGCGCACGACAGCAGCAGGATCAGACTTTTGCAGGCTTTAAACATGGAATTCCCTTGGCGCAATGGCGACTTCCGATCGGTCAAAAAAGCAGGATTGCGGTATTATTTACGGCCTGAGGGTGTCAACCCTTTAGGCTGGCCGTAGGCTCGCGGCGAGACATTGGTGAAATATTAGCGCAAACAGTCGTCTGCGGGCGGTTGTTGAAACCAACTTTAGAACGAGACAGAACATGGCGATCCTCGACATCCTGCATTTCCCCGATGCGCGGCTGCGCAACGTCGCCAAACCGGTGGCGCAGGTCGACGAGGTCGTGCGTAAGCTGATCGACGACATGTTCGAGACCATGTACCAGGCACCGGGCATCGGCTTGGCGGCGATCCAGGTCAACGAGCCAAGCCGCGTGATCGTGATCGACACCTCGGAGGACCGCAGTGATCCGCTTGCGCTGGTCAATCCGGAAATCCTCGAGAAGCACGGCGTCGAAGAGATGGATGAGGGTTGCCTGTCGGTGCCGGGTATCTACGAGACGGTTCAGCGCGCGGAGCGGATTCGTGTGCGTGCACTGGATCGAGAAGGCAATGCGTTCGAGATGGACGCAGACGGCCTCCTGGCGGTGTGCATCCAGCATGAGATCGATCACCTCGACGGCAAGCTCTTCGTCGACTACCTGTCGAGCCTCAAGCGACAGCGTATCCGGAAGAAGCTCGAGAAGGAGTCCCGACAGTCCGGGGATGGGTCGCAGAAGCGCCGAGCGATCTGAGCACCATTCAGGGGCCTCGCCGGACCGCGCTCGAGCGCATCGGATGCGCTACAAAAAGGGTGATCAGCCCGGGTCTTGTTGCTGCTCGATTCGGTACGAGGTCCGTCGCGGAATACCGACTTCCAGATTCAGAGTGGCCCGATGACCCATTCCAAACGTATTGTGTTTGCCGGCACCCCCGAGTTCGCGGTGCCCCCGTTGCGCGCGCTGCTGGCATCGCAGCATCAATTGGTCGGTGTCTACACTCAGCCTGACCGTCCAGCCGGGCGCGGCCGGAAGCTCGCTCCCAGCCCGGTGAAAGAGGTTGCCCGGGACGCGGGCCTGGCGGTCTATCAGCCAGTCAATTTCAAGGAATCGGATGCCGTGGCGCAATTGCAGTCTTTGGCGGCCGACCTGATGGTCGTGGTCGCCTATGGCCTGCTGCTGCCGGCGCCGGTGCTTGCCGCCCCGCGGCTCGGTTGCGTGAACATCCATGCCTCGATCCTGCCGCGTTGGCGCGGCGCAGCACCGATTCAGCGTGCGATACTGGCCGGTGACGCGACGTCCGGTGTGACCATTATGCGCATGGACGCAGGTCTCGATACCGGCCCGATGTATCTGACCGAGGAGGTGGTGCTGGCTCCCGACGAGACCGGCGGCACGCTGCACGATCGCCTGTCAGTGCTCGGCGCGGAGACACTGACAGAGGCCCTGCCCGGGATACTGGACGGCAGCCTCGTGGCCCATCCGCAGGACGATAGCCTGGCCTGTTATGCGCGCAAGCTCGACAAGGCCGAGGCCTGGATCGACTGGACGCGACCAGCCGGGGATACCGAGCGCCAGGTCAGGGCCTTCAATCCCTGGCCGGTGGCCCAGACCCGCTTCGAAGACGCCAACCTGCGGATCTGGCGTGGCCACGCGATCAGCGGTGTCGCGGGGGAGCCCGGGTTGGTAATGAACGCGTCTCGCGCCGGCATCGATGTCGCCACCGGCAACGGCTTGTTGCGGATCACGGAACTGCAACTGCCTGGGAAGCGATCCATGGGTGCTGCAGATTTCATCAACGCCAATCGGATACAGGGTGTCGTGCTTGGCTGATCCGCGCTTGGCCGCGGTCAGCAACGTGCAGGCCGTGTTGGAAGGGCGATCGCTCGATGACGCGCTGGCGACGATGCCGGCGACACTCGAAGCACGCGACCGGGCACTGGCCGCCGAACTGAGCTATGGGGTCTGCCGTTGGTACCGGCGTCTCGATATGCTGATCGCGGCCCTGTTGCGCAAACCTTTCAAGCGCAAGGACCGTGACATTCATGTCCTGCTGCTGATTGGCACCTATCAGCTGCTCTACAGCCGGGTTCCCGCGCATGCGGCCCTGTCGACCACGGTCGATGCGACGCGAGCGCTTGGCAAGGGATGGGCGAGCAAGCTGGTCAACGGCGTATTACGCCGCTTGCAACGCGAGTATGCGGCGCTGGCCGTGCGCGTGGATGCGGATGAGGCGGTGCGCTATGCACAACCCGATTGGCTTTACCGCGCGCTCCGTGCGGCCTGGCCGGGCCAACACGCGCGCGTCCTCGAGGCGCTGCAGCAACGCCCCACGATGACCCTCAGGGTCGACCTCAACCAGACCGGCCGGGCCGGGTACCTCGACCGTCTGGCTGCAGCCGGTATCGCTGCGCGCCGGCACGCGACGGTCGAGACTGCGCTGGTTCTGGAACGTCCGGTCACGGTCGACGAGTTGCCCGGCTTCGCGCAGGGCCTGATCTCGGTACAGGATGCCGGCGCCCAACTGGCCGGGGATTTCCTCGATTTGCGGCCAGGGCAACATGTGCTCGATGCATGCGCGGCACCGGGCGGCAAGACGATCGACATGCTACAGCGCGCCCCGGACCTGCAAGTCACGGCGCTCGATATCGATGCCGGCCGCCTCACGCGCGTGGCCGAGAACGTCGCCCGCGCCGGCTGCGTGGCGGACCTCCAGGTTGGTGATGCCGCGGCTCCGCCAGCGGACGACTGGGGCGGCCGGCGCTACGATCGCGTCCTGGTCGATGCGCCCTGTTCGGCGACCGGGGTGCTGCGGCGCCACCCGGATATCCGCCTGTTGAGACGGGCCGATGACATCGAGGCCATGGTGCATCGGCAGGCGGCGATCCTCGACGCGATGTGGTCGCTGCTGCGCCCCGGCGGCCGCCTGTTGTACGCGACCTGTTCCCTGTTGCCCGCGGAGAATGCCCGTCAGGTCGATGCCTTCTGCCGGCGCCATCCGGAGGCGCGCCCAGTCGAACTGCCCGCTGCGACCGGAATCCGCGCCGGCATCGGTGTACAGTTGCTGCCGGGTGTCGATGACACGGACGGATTCTTTTATGCCGCATTGTGCCGACCGCGCACTCCCTGACACGATGAAACGAGTGACGCGGACCATCGCCGGCCTGATCCTGCTCTGCCTGCCCCTCGCGCTGCATGCGGACGAGATTGATCTGCGCAATGTCTCGCTCACGCTGAGTGAGGATGGCCGCATCCTGCTGGATGCCAACATAGCGTTCAACCTGAACGACACGGTTTCCGAGGCGCTCGAAAACGGCGTACCGCTGACCTTCGAGACGCACGTGCAGATGCGCAGTGCCGATGCCTGGATCTGGGAATCAGACGTGGTCGAACACCGGCTGCGCACGATACTGCTGTACCGCCCGTTGTCAGGCATGTACGAACTGCGCAATCTGACGGGTAGCGAGCATCTTTCCTTCGCTACACGCGGCGCGGCGTTGCGCACCCTCGGCAATATCGTCGCGATGCCGGTGGTCGAGCGCGACAGCCTGGACCTGGACCAGGATTATCTGGTCCGAATCGAGGTGCGTCTCGATATCGAGGCCCTGCCGCTCCCGATGCGCCCCCTCGCCTATCTGCAGCGCGACTGGTGGGTCGCCAGTGAGCCGTGGGAATGGCGGCTGCGGCCATGAAGCAGCGGCGCTTCGACGTGCTCGCCGCAGCGATGCTGGTGGTATTGCTGCTGGCCTCGCTGCACCTGATCAGCGCCGCGGTGCAGCGTTCAGAGGAACTCGGTCAGTGGTTCATCCCTCTGCTGTTGTTCACGGTGGTTGGCCTGGTGCTGCTGTTCGCGCTGGTCGGCTGGAATCTCTGGCAGCTGCTGAGTGATTACCGGCGCCGCGTGGCTGGTTCGCGGCTCAGTGCGCGACTGTCCGCGCTGTTTCTGGTGATTGCGCTGGTGCCGGTGAGCGTTGTGTACTTTTACTCGGCGCGGTTTCTCTCCAGCGGCATCGACAGTTGGTTCGACCTGCAGGTCGACAGTGCGATGGAAGATGCGCTTGCGCTCAGCAAGGTGTCGCTGGATTTGCACAAGCGTGAGCGCTTGAAGCTCACGCAGAATCTGCTCGCCACGATCGAAGACACGTCCCAGACCGCAGTAGCGCTCAGTGTCGACGACATACGCAATGCAGCCGGTGCCAATGAGGTCGCGTTGTTCAGCCTACAGGGGAAGGTGTTGGCGGTAAGCCACGCTAACCCGGAGATACTGCTCCCCACGCCACCGGACAGCGGCATGGTCCAGCAGGTCGTATCCGGCGAGAACTATGTCGGTATCGCCCCCGGCCAGGACGGCCGCTTGCTGGTGCGCTGCCTGGTTCAGGACCGGCGGCAGCGCGGTATCGTGCTGCAGGTGCTGTACCCGGTGCCCGAGTCGCTCAGCGAGCTCACCCAGAGTGTGCAGGATGCCTACGAGGTATACAGGACCCGTGCTTACATGCGGTCGCAGATCAAGTTCAGTTTCGCACTGAGCCTCTCGCTGGTGCTGATGCTGAGCGTATTTGGCGCTGCCTGGGCAGCTGTCTATGCCGCCCGCCGCCTCGTGCAGCCGATAACCGACATCGCAGAGGGTACGCGCGCGGTGGCCGAGGGCGAGTATGACAAACAGCTGCCGCTCCCACGGGTCGAGGATGAGCTGGGTTTCCTGGTTTCGTCGTTCAATGCGATGACCCGCCGTATCGCGCGTGCCCGCAATGCGCTGGAGGAGAGCCGCCGCAAGCTGCAGACGCAGCACAACTATCTCGAGACCGTGTTGGGTGGTCTCTCCACCGGCGTCATGGCACTGGACGCCCAGGGCCGAATACGGACCGCGAATCGGGCGGCGGACCAGATCCTGGGATTGCCGGTGAGCGAACTCGAGGGAAAGGACCTGCGTGTGCTCAGCATGCGCAGCGCGGCCTTGAGCCCGTTCGTCGAGCTCGTGGCAGAGGGATTCGAACGGGGGGTGCACGAGGGGCGCT
The DNA here is from genome assembly GCA_965364465.1 of uncultured Chromatiaceae bacterium. Lineage (GTDB taxonomy): Bacteria > Pseudomonadota > Gammaproteobacteria > Chromatiales > Chromatiaceae > Thiosocius. The sequence goes on along the minus strand of CBDTXT010000009.1, from coordinate 12,412 downwards.
ACGAGATCACGCTATACCGTGGCAGTGGCCGCCAGGTGCTACTGTGCCGCCACTCGCCGCTCGAGATCGGGCGTGGCGTCGGAGTTGGGCAGGTCCTGGTGTTCGATGACGTGACCGAGCTGGTGAAGGCGCAGCGTGATGCTGCCTGGGGCGAGGTGGCGCGGCGCCTCGCCCATGAGATCAAGAACCCGCTGACGCCGATCCAGCTGTCTGCCGAGCGCCTGCGGCACAAGTTTCTGCGCAAGATGGCGCCGGAGGACGGCAAGATACTGGATCGTGCGACGCACACCATCGTCCAGCAGGTCGAGGCGATGAAATCGATGGTGAACGACTTTTCGGACTACGCGAAGCCGAGCAAGCTGCAACTCGAGGCGGTGCCGGTGGATCGTTTTCTCGGTGAGGTTATCGCGCTCTACGAGGGCGGGACCCAGCAGGTGGTCCTGCAAGCGGGTGCGCCCGGGGTCGCCATCGAAGCGGACCCGGTCCGGTTGCGTCAGGTCATGCATAATTTGCTCAAGAATGCGCTCGAGGCGGCTGGCTCCGATGGACGAATTGTTGTCGACAGCCGCAGGGGTGAAGAAGAGGGGAACGAGTTCGTGGAGATCGCGGTGAGCGATAGTGGCCCGGGATTTGATCCTGAGCTCATCAGCCAGGCGTTTGAGCCTTACGTTACCAAAAAGACCAGGGGAACCGGCCTGGGGCTGGCGATCGTGAAACGCATCGTCGCCGAACATGGCGGCGTCGTGCATGCCGAGAATGCGGCCGATGGCGGAGGACGGGTCTTGCTGCGCCTGCCGGCAATGGCACATGCGACGGGTCACATTGCGTCGTTGGCCTCCGGCGCGGCCGGTGAGGGAAGGCACTGATGGGGGCGCCTCACATCCTTGTCGTCGATGACGAACCGGACATCCGCGAGTCGGTGCGCGACATCCTGGAAGACGAGAATTTCAGCGTCGCCACTGCCGAGAATGCGGCCGCGGCGCGCCGGGCGCTGCGCGACCGTCGCCCGGACCTGATCCTGCTCGACATCTGGATGCCCGACCTCGATGGCATCAGCCTGCTCAAGGAGTGGTCCGAGGGTCGCGGCCTCGTCTGTCCGGTGATCATCATGTCCGGGCACGGCACAGTCGAGACCGCGGTCGAGGCAACGCGCCTCGGGGCGTACGATTTCCTGGAGAAGCCTTTGTCGTTGGCGAAGCTGCTGCTGACGGTGCAGCGGGCGCTGGAGGCCGATAGGCTGGCCCAGGAGAACGTCGGGCTGAGACGGCGCGCCTCGCCTTTCGTCGAGCCGATCGGCCACAGCGCGGTGATGCAACGCCTGCGCGAGCAGGTCAAGCGGGTCGCGCAGCACGATTCCTGGGTGCTGATCTCCGGGGAATCGGGCAGCGGTCGCGAGACGTTCGCCCGTTATCTGCATGCGCACAGTCCACGCAAAGACCGTCCGTTCATCGATGTCGCAGTATCGGCCATCAGCAAGGGCAACGCGGCGCTTGAGCTCTTCGGAAGCGAACGTGACGGAGCGACGCAGTACGGGCGTCTGGAACAGGCCGCGGGGGGTACCCTTTTCCTGGACGAGGTCGCGGACATGGATCTGGAGGCCCAGGCCCAGCTCGTCGGGGCGCTCGATACCGGGTCTTTCATGCGCGTCGGCGGTTCGGCGCCGGTCAACATCGATGTCCGCGTGATTGCCGCCACCCAGCGCAACCTGCACCAGGCGGTCGAAGCGGGTGAATTTCGCGAGGATCTCTTCTATCAGCTCAATGTAGTGCCGCTGATCGTGCCCTCATTGCGAGAGCATCGCGAGGACATCCCGGATCTGATCGATAGCGCGGTCGATCAGCTGGTCGGCCAGGAGAAGCTGCCCTATCGGCGTTTTTCCATCGCGGCCCAGAACGTGCTGCGCAATTACCTGTGGCCCGGCAACGTGCGTGAACTGAAAAACCTGGTCCAGCGGGTTCTGATCCTCGGCACCGGTGACGAGGTCGGCGCGGCCGATATCGAGGCCGCGATGGGGCCCGCGCAGGCTGCCAGCGGCGCCGCCGGGATACCCGGGGTGTCGTTTGATCAACCGCTGCGTGATGCGCGGGATGCGTTCGAAAAGGCCTATCTCGAGTACCAGTTCGAAAAGCACGGTGGCAATGTAAGCCAGATGGCGGAAGAGGCCGGCATGGAGCGCACGCATCTCTACCGCAAGCTCAGAGACCGTGGCATCGAGATCAAGGACAGACGGTGACTCCGGCGATCGAGGTCGCCAAGCGTGCCGGTGTCGCGGTCACCTTGCATGAATACGCACACGACCCCGCGCGGCGCAACTTCGGGCTGGAGGCGGCCGACGCGCTCGGTTTCGACCCGCGCCAGGTGTTCAAGACGCTGCTGGTGACCCGCAACGGCGACCCGCGGCGCCTGTCGGTCGCGGTGTTGCCGGTCAGTGGGCAGCTGGATCTTAAGGCGATGGCGGTGGCATGTGCCAGCAAGCGGGTCGAGATGGCCGATCCCCAGCTGGCCGAGCGGGCGACCGGCTATGTCGTCGGGGGTATCAGCCCGCTCGGCCAGAAGCGGCGCTTGCCGACGGTGATCGATCAATCGGCGAAGCAGTTCGATACGATATTCGTGAGCGGCGGCCGGCGTGGCCTCGACCTCGGGATTGCGCCCGCCGATCTGATTGGGCTCTGTGATGCGGTCGTTGCGCCTGTTGCCAGATGAACGGGCCGCGGGGCGCGCTGCCACTCACCGCTCAGCTGGAGCCGAAGTGGGCGGCTAGATAGTCAAGGATACGCTCGCGCATCGCGACGTCGTCGATCGGGTTCATCCCCTGCTCTTCGACCATCCACTCCAGCGTCTCGTCCCAGCGGTCGCGGCTCATGCCCTGCTGGGTGACCAGCATCAGCGAGTGACAGGCGTTGCATGCGTAGAAGACCTCCTCGCGGCCTGTGCCCGGCGGCAGACCCTGCCAGTCCTGTTCTTCGCCGAAGTGCGTCGCCAGGTAACCGAGCATCAGCTCCCTTGCCCACGGTTCCGGCGCGGCCATGCCGTTCTCGGCGACCATCTCGATCAGCAGCGTGTCCCACTCGTCGCGAGGCAATCTGCGGTCGGTGAATTGGTCCACTGCGTGGCAGGCACGGCAGGTGAAATAGACCGCCTCGCGGCCTTCGCCTTGCGGCAGTCCTCCGTAGCGCGGCGCGTCGGGCGGCTCGGACAGAGACGGCAGCGCGACCGGCTCGTCGGCCAGCGTGCGCAGGGAGGCGATCAGGTCGGCGCGGTCCTGCGCCTGCTTGGCCCCGGGATACGCCATGCGCGTACCCGGGGCCATCGCCTGCGGATCGAAAAGGTAGCGGCTCAATTTCTCATAGTCCCAAGTCCCGCCGACGGCCGCGAGACTGTCGGTGTAATCGAAGCCGGGGTGCGAGGCGACCGGACGCTCGACGATGCCCCACAGCGTTGGGCCGACGATCTCGGCGGCGCCCTTTTCGACCGCGTGGCATGCCTTGCACTGCAGCGCGACCGTCGCGCCCCGTTCCGGGTCGGCGGTGGCTAGGCGAGGCGAGATCGGGTCGAGTTCGGTGACGGCATACGCAGAGCCCGTGGCGACCGCGATGATGCCGATGGACAAGAGAATTTTCATTTTGCGACCCAAGCCGACCCCTTCTGCGTAGATGTCAAATACCGCCGCCGTCAGCTCACCCGCACCGCCACTCGGTGCATCGAGTTGTTCAGATACCCCTTGGGGTTCCACGCGATCGCGAACGGCTGCTGGTGACCCTTGTCGCTGGTCGCACGTGCCCAGACCTCGTAGTAGCCCTTCATCGGGAACTTCAACTTGGCACTGAAGTGCTGCCAGGCATAAGGGTTGCGCGGCTGCGTCAATTCGGCCTTGACCCAGGTGGCGCCGAAGTCGATCGACACGTCGACCGCAGTGACCTTGTCATCGCCGGCCCAGGCATGGCCGCGCACGACCAACTCAGGCGAGCTGGCCGGCACCTCGATGCCGCTCTCCGGGAAGGTGATCAGCGACTTGACCGGCATGGACTCGATAATCTCGAAATCTTCTTTCGCTACCTTCTCGCCTGGCGCGACCGGGTAACTTGGAACCCGGTAAGACGTGCCGGTCATCTTCGGGCCGTCGTGCACCTGGTCGCGAATCTGGATGCGCTTGAGCCACTTCTGCGAGCAGGAGCCGGGCCAGCCGGGCACGACCAGACGCAACGGTGCGCCGTTCATCGGATGAATCGGCTCCCCGTTGATCGCAAACGCGATCAGATTGTGAGGATCGAGCGCCTTCTCGATCGGGACGCCGCGCGAGATCGGCAGCTTGTTCGGGTCCCCCGAAAGGTGCGTGTCGGCCCCGTAGTGCGCCGTGTAAACGGCCGAGTCCTTTACCCCGGCCCGGCCCAACACGTCGGACAGACGGACCCCGGTCCACTCCGAGCAGCCGACCGCGCCGACGGTCCATTGGTTGCCCTTCGCCTTCGGGTCGAAGGCTGAACGGCCGTTGCCGCCGCACTCGAGCTGAAGCTGCAGCGTGACGACCTCGAATTCGCTCCTCAGCTGGTCGATACTCATTTCAAGCGCGCTCTCGACTTCGCCGTCGACGGTGAGCTGCCAGCCGGCAGCGTCCATGTCGGTCGGCGGGATGCCGTTGTTACGGATGAAGTGCCGGGTGGCCGGCGTGATCTCGTCGTCGAGCAGGTGGGCAGGGCATTCGGCGTTGACCGGGCGGTCGTTCAGTACGGTCAGGCCGTCCTTGCCGGGGATCGCCATCGGCTGGTCGGCCATCGCAGCCGGAATGAAGCCGGCTGGCATGTTGCGATGGAACGGGATGAAGCCGCCGAGCAGCGCGGCCATCGTCGCGAGTCCGGCACCTTTGAGGAAGCCGCGACGGTCAGCGTGCGGCACGCGGCCGAACACGATCTCGTCGGCCTTGTCAGGATTCTTCGCATAGAGTTCGAACAGATCGACTTTCTTTTTTCCCATGGTGCCTCTCCCGAAACGTGGTGGGTCTGCAGTCCGTCTGCGCAGTTGACTGGGGGGATACCTGCGAAGCCTAGCATCCGCGCCGGAGGCCTGATAGTGCTTGACCATGGCCGGCGCGCGGGATTCCGGGAAACGGGCCGTAGCGCTTGCGCCCGGCCCGCCCGCGGGCGATGGCCGATTTTGCGAGACTGACCGGGAAGCGGCTGAGGCCCGGCAGCCCGTCCGCGAACTGCGCCCGAAGCCTTGCCCGGCTGCTGGCTATCGCGCCCGCCATTGCACTGGCCCGGCGCCCGGGCGGCCGAAAATCCACCGGCAACCGTGATGCCGATGACGGATGCGAGCTAGAATTGGTGCGATGCACGCATGAGCAGAACCCTAGAGACGTGAAGATCATCATCCTCGGTGCCGGCCAGGTGGGTACCACCGTGGCCTACAATCTGTCCAACGAGGCCAACGACATCACCGTGGTGGATCTGGAACCCAGCCTGCTGCGTGACCTGCAGGATCGCCTGGATATCCGGACGATTCAGGGTCGGGCCTCCCACCCCAGCGTGCTGGAACGCGCCGGCGCCGACGATGCCGATATGGTGATCGCTGTCACCAACAGCGATGAGACCAACATGGTGGCCTGCCAGACTGCCTGGACGCTGTTTCACACCCCGACGAAGATCGCACGGGTACGGGCCCCGGACTACCTGGCCCACCCGGCCTTGTTCAGTCAGGGGGCGCTGCCGATCGACGTGCTGATCAGCCCTGAACAGCTGGTCACCGACTACATTCTGCGCCTGATCGAGCACCCGGGCGCGCTCCAGGTGCTGGATTTTGCCGGCGGACGGGTGCGGCTGGTCGCGGTACGCGCCTACTATGGCGGGCCGCTGGTCGGGCACGAACTGCGTACGCTGAACGAGCACCTGCGCGGTGCCGAGGCGCGAGTCGCCGCAATTTACCGGAATGGACGAGCTATCGAGCCCGAGGGGCACACCGTGATCGAGCCCGACGACGAGGTGTTCTTCGTCGCCGCTTCGAACAACATTCCCGCGGTGATGGCCGAGTTGCGCAAGGCCGAGAAACCCTTCCGCCGCCTGATCTTCGCCGGTGGCGGCAACATCGGTCGGCGCCTGGCCTCGTCGCTGGAGAACGATTACCGGGTCAAGATCATCGAGCACAACGAGCAGCAGGCCCGGCGTGTATCGGAGGACCTGCGCCGGACGATCGTTTTACAGGGCGACGCCGCCGACGAGGACCTGCTGCTGGAGGAAAACATCGAAGACACCGACGTATTCTGCGCCGTGACCAATGACGACGAGGCCAATATCCTGTCCGCGATGCTTGCCAAGCGGCTTGGGGCGCGCAAGGTCATGGCCCTGATAAACCGCGCCGCTTATGTCGACCTGGTGCAGTCGGGCGCGGTCGATATCGCCATCTCGCCGCAGCACGCGACGATCGGCACTCTGCTCACGCACGTCCGGCGCGGCGACGTGGTCATGGTGCATTCGCTGCGCCGAGGCGCGGCCGAGGCGATCGAGGCCGTCGCCCACGGCGACAAGGTATCGTCGAAGGTCGTGGGCCGTGCAGTCGAGGACATCAAACTACCGGAAGGGACGAGCATCGGTGCGGTTGTGCGCGGTGACGAGGTTATCATCGCCCACCATGACACCATCATCGAGTCCGAGGACCATGTGATCCTGTTTCTCACCGACAAGCGTCGGATAACCGATGTGGAACGCCTGTTCCAGGTCGGCATCACCTTCCTCTGAGCCGGCATGTCGTTCGCTGCCGTCCAGCGCATCCTGGGCCTGCTGCTGATGATCTTCAGCTTCTCGCTGGTGCCGCCTTTTCTGATCTCGCTGATCGCCCAGGACGGCGCGGTGATCGCTTTCAGTTCCGCGTTCGGATTGACGTTCGGCGTTGGCGTCCTCAGTTGGCTGCCGGTGCGACACATGCGCCGCGAGCTGCGCCTGCGCGATGGTTTCGTGATCGTGGTGATGTTCTGGACCGTGCTGTCGGCGATCGGCGCGCTGCCGTTCGTGCTCGCCGACCATCCCCACCTCTCCTTGACCGATGCGGTATTCGAGTCGGTCTCCGGCCTGACCACGACCGGCGCCACCGTGATCACCGAGCTCGAATCCCTGCCGATGTCCATCCTGTACTACCGGCAGCAGCTGCAGTGGCTGGGTGGCATGGGCATCATCGTGCTGGCCGTCGCCGTGTTGCCGATGCTCGGGATCGGCGGTATGCAGCTCTATCGTGCCGAGACTCCCGGTCCGATGAAGGACAACAAGCTGACCCCGCGCATCACCGAGACGGCCAAGGCGCTTTGGTTCATCTACCTGGGCCTGACGATCGTCTGCGCACTGGCCTATTGGGTGGCCGGCATGAGCGTGTTTGATGCCGTGGGGCATGCGTTTTCGACCGTCGCGATCGGCGGATTCTCGACCCACGATGCGAGCATGGGGTACTTCAACAGCCCCCTGATCGATATCATCGCGGTCATCTTCATGCTGCTCGCCGGCGTCAACTTCTCGCTGCACTTCGTTGCCTTTCGGCACCGCAGCATTCGGGGTTACTGGCAGGATTCCGAATTTCGCTTCTACCTGCTGCTGCTCAGCCTGGTCATCCTGTTCACGGTCTTCGGCCTGTACCTGACAGAGACCTATGACGACTTCGAGGATGCGCTGGTCAACGGCCTGTTCCAGGCGGTGTCGATCGGCACGACCGCGGGGTTCACCACTGCGGAGTTCTACAACTGGCCGGGATTCATTGCGATCCTGCTGCTGTTTTCGAGTTTCGTTGGGGGTTGTGCCGGATCGACCGGCGGCGGCATCAAGGTCATTCGCCTGCTGTTGCTGGTGAAGCAGGGGATGCGCGAGATCACCCGCCTGGTGCACCCGAGCGCGCATATCCCGGTGCGGATCGGTGCGAAGACGGTCGATTCGCGTGTGGTCGAGGCCGTTTGGGGCTTTTTCGCGCTGTACGTGGCGAGCTTCATCGTGATGTACCTGGCACTGGCCAGCACCGGGCTGGACCTGATGACCGCGTTCAGCGCCGTCGCCGCGAGCATCAACAACCTGGGGCCCGGTCTCGAGGGTGTCGGGCCGCACTACGCCGAGATGCACGATCCGGGCAAATGGATCCTGTGTTTCGCTATGTTGCTGGGGCGCCTGGAGATCTTCACGCTGCTGGTGCTGCTGACCCCGGCATTCTGGCGCCGTTAGCGTGCTGCAGGCGGCGAGCCGCATGCCGGCCGGGTGACCCGCACCGCGCCAGGTGACGCGAATGCGTCTGGCGCATCGCGCGCCGGTACATTAAAGTGCCGAGGCGTGATTTCTGAAAGAATTCACAAAAATGTGCCAAGTGAAAGATATGATCTGGAGAAAACAAGTGAAGAACCTCGTGAAACTCGGCCTGCTGGCCACTGCCGTCGGCTTTGCCGGCCATGCCGTCGCAGACGAAGACCTCGCTATGAAGAGTGGCTGCCTCGCCTGCCACAAGGTCGACGTCAAACTGGTCGGTCCTTCCTATCAGGAGATTGCCGCCAAGTACAAGGATCAGGGCGATGCCCAGGCGATGTTGACGGAGTCCGTGATCAAGGGCAGCGTCAACAAGTGGGGCCCGGTGCCGATGCCGGCCAAGGGCGGCCGCGCGGACGTCAGCGACGAGGACATCGGAAAGATCGTTACCTGGATCCTGGCCCAGTAGCGCGGTCAGCAACGGGTCGGCCGTCGCTTCGACGGTTGGCCCTGGCCGCGAGTACCTGCCCTGGGCTATGAGCCCGCGCATGTCCTGGCGTATCATCCAAGGGACATGGCCAGCGCACCCCCCCTTGTTCTCGTCGACGGTTCGTCCTACCTTTTTCGCGCCTATCACGCACTGCCGCCGCTGACCAACTCGCGTGGCGAGGCGACCGGTGCGACGGTCGGCGTTATCAACATGCTGCGGAAGCTGCAGGCAGACTATCAGCCGAGCCACATCGCAGTGGTCTTCGACGCGCCCGGCAAGACCTTTCGCGACGCGCTGTATCCCGAGTACAAGGCCAACCGCCCGGAGATGCCGGACGACCTGCGTGAGCAGATACAGCCGACGCTCGACATCATTCGTGCGATGGGGCTGCCGCTGCTGATCGTCGACGATGTGGAGGCCGATGACGTGATCGGCACGCTCGCGCGCCAGGCGACGGAACAGGGTATCGATACCCTGGTCTCGACCGGCGACAAGGACATGGCGCAATTGGTCAACGACCATGTGACCCTGATCAACACCATGACCGACACGCTGCTGGATGCACAGGGCGTGCAGCGCAAATTCGGCGTGCGGCCCGACCAGATCGTGGATTTCCTCGCGTTGACCGGCGACTCCGTCGACAACATACCCGGCGTGCCCAAATGCGGCCCCAAGACCGCCGCCAAGTGGCTCGATCAGTACCAAACGCTGGACGAACTGATGGCGCGGGCCGACGAGGTGAAGGGCAAGGTCGGCGAGAGCCTGCGCGCGAGTCTCGAGAACCTGCCGCTGTCGCGCACCCTTACCTGCATCAAGACCGATGTGGATCTGCCGCTTGGCCCGCAAGACCTATGTCCCGGAGATGGCGAACCGGACGTGCTGCGCGAGCTCTACCAGCGGCTGGAATCACGTCGGCTGTTGGCCAGCCTCGACGATCAGCCAGCGGACGGGGCCGATGCGCGCGTTGCAACCGAGGCCAGCTATGAAACGCTGTTGGATCGGGCGTCGCTCGACCGGTGGTTGGACCGGCTCAAGGCGGCGGAGCTGTTCAGTTTCGACACCGAGACGACCAGTCTGGACTATATGCGGGCACGCATCGTCGGCGTCTCGTTCTCGGTCGCACCGGGCAGCGCCGCTTATGTCCCTTTGGCACACGACTACCCGGGCGCGCCGGACCAGCTCAACCGCGAGCAGACACTCGCGCTGCTCAAGCCGTTGCTCGAAGACCCACGGCAGCACAAGGTCGGGCAGAATCTGAAGTACGACATGAGCGTGCTGGCCAACCACGACATTGCGCTGTGCGGCATCGCCTACGACACGATGCTCGAATCCTATGTGCTGAATGCCGGCGTCGGGCGGCACGATATGGACACCCTGGCCGAGCGCCACCTCAAGCACCAGACGATTCACTTCGAGGATATCGCGGGCAAGGGCGCCAAACAGCTCACGTTCGATCAGATCCCGCTCGAGCAGGCAGGCCCCTATGCCGCGGAGGACGCCGACGTCACGCTCCGTCTCCACCAAACCATGTGGCCGCAACTCGCGGCCGAGCCATCATTGTGCCGAGTGCTGACCGAAATCGAGGTGCCGCTGCTGAGCGTCCTTTCTCGCATGGAACGCACCGGCGTGCGCCTCGACGCAAAAATGCTGGCGCAACAGGGCGCCGAGCTGGCCAGGCGCATGCACGACCTCGAGCAGCAGGCCTACCAGATCGCGGGGCGCAGCTTCAACATGGGCTCGCCGAAACAGATCGGGCAGATCTTTTTCGAAGAGCTCGAGTTGCCGGTCATCTCGAAGACGCCCAAGGGCGCCCCCTCGACTGCGGAATCGGTGCTCCAGGAACTTGCCGAACAGGGCCATGAGCTGCCGCAGGTGATCCTGCAACACCGTGGGCTGGCGAAACTGAAATCGACCTACACGGACAAGTTGCCGGAACTGGTGAATCCTGAGACGGGCCGACTGCATACCAGTTACCACCAGGCAGTCGCAGCGACCGGGCGACTGAGTTCCTCGGACCCCAATCTGCAGAACATCCCGGTGCGCAGTGACGACGGACGGCGCATCCGGCAGGCGTTCGTTCCGGCAACGGGCTGGCGCATGCTGGCGGCCGACTATTCGCAGATCGAGTTGCGCATCATGGCCCATCTTTCGGGCGACAAGGGGCTGCTCGAAGCGTTCGCGGCCGGGATGGACATCCACCGTGCGACCGCCGCCGAGGTGTTCGGCGCCGACAGCACGGATGCAGTGACCAGCGAGCAGCGTCGATCGGCCAAGGCGATCAACTTCGGTCTGATCTACGGTATGTCGGCCTTCGGGCTGGCGCGCCAGCTGGGCATCGAACGTGCCGCCGCGCAGGAATATGTCGATCTGTATTTCGAACGCTATCCCGGGGTACGGGCGTTTATGGAGGCCACGCGCGAGCAGGCGCGCAAGCAGGGCTATGTCGAAACCCTGTTCGGTCGCCGCTTGTATCTGCCAGACATCAATGCGCGTAACCAGCAGGTCCGGGCCGGGGCCGAACGCACCGCGATCAATGCGCCGATGCAGGGCACCGCAGCCGATATCATCAAGCGCGCGATGCTGGCCGTAGACGTCTGGATAAGCGACCAAGAGCCGGCGGTGCGCATGTTGATGCAGGTGCACGACGAACTGGTGTTCGAGGTCGACGAACCGCAGGTGGATGCGGCCGCTACGCAGATTCGGAAGTTGATGGAAGGCGCAGCCGGGCTGAAGGTGCCGCTGGTGGTGGACATCGGCGTTGGCGACGACTGGGACGAGGCGCACTGACACGCCCCGGTGACGCGGCCGGGGCGCTGCCCGGCGCGGTTGCGTGAAACGACCAGCGGGATGCGCGGTATCATCGGTGTGCTGGCGGAGCCGTTCCGCCGAACCGCCCTGGGAGTTGACGATGGCAGGAAACGAAGCGCAGGGACCGGCCGGAGCGTTGGTGCTCGGGGTGCTTCTCGCGTTGGGACTGGGCGTGCTCGGCTACCAGCTGGCTGACGGGATGTTGCGTTTCAAGGCGACCGAGCGGACGGTGACCGTGAAGGGCTTGGCCGAGCGTGAATTACCGGCCGACACCGCCATCTGGCCGATCCGCTACAATGCGGCCGACGACGACCTGGAAACGCTCTACTCGGTGCTCGAGCGCCAGCGTGAACTGGTGACCGGGTTCCTGCAGCAGGCCGGCTTTCCTCCCGAGGAGATCACGCTGTCCGCGCCGGCCGTGGTCGACCGGCGGGCCCAGGGTTATGGCAGTCCCGCGGCCCAGGACCTGCGTTACGCGGGTCACGTGACCGTGACCGTTTACACCCGCGGCGTCGAGCGTGTGCGCAACGCGATGCGCCGCCTGACCGAGCTCGGCAAGCAGGGCGTTGCGATCGCCGGCGAGGACTATGGTGCGCGCACCGAGTTCCTGTATACCCGCCTCAACGACATCAAGCCCGCGATGATCGAGGAGGCGACGCGTAATGCCCGCGAGGTGGCCAGCAAGTTCGCGGCGGATTCAGACAGTCGCCTGGGCAAGATCCGCACCGCTCGTCAGGGGCTGTTCAGCATCCAGGATCGCGACAGCAACACCCCGTACATCAAGAGGGTGAGGGTGGTTTCCACGGTCGAGTACTACCTGGTCGATTGAGGCGCCCACCGACGGATGCGTGACTATGACGCCGCCAGCGCAAACCATTCGTCGAGCTTGTCGTGCGCCTGTTCGATGCCACTG
>CBDTXT010000008.1:0-20550 GCA_965364465.1 uncultured Chromatiaceae bacterium | reverse complement strand
TCCACCTTGCCATAGGAGGCGCAGCCCCCGAGCAAGAGCGCCAGGATGCCCAGAAATATTGTCGCCAAAGAAAAGTTTTTGCGTTGTGTTCGCCGACGCTGCATACGATGAGATAGAAAAACCACCTGCGCCTACTATAAACGATGCGGAATCCTCACCTGCCCACACCGCTTGAATCGACACGACCTCGTCCTACCCGCTTGCGCGTCGATCGTCCGAACGCCGGACCGGCTGAGTGCGACGGCGGGGGCCTCACCGAACAGCCGTCGGAAATCACGCGAGAACCGGCCAAGCCCGGACAGCGCAGCAGAACGAAAAAACCCTGAAGCACTGCTCCAGGGCTGCGATGCCAACAGCGCGCGGTTCACCCAGACGGTGAATCGACGTCCCTATCGTCCCGGCCGACGACCCCTGGCTCGGATGTAAACACGGGCGCTGCGAACCCCCGGATCACGACCGCGCTCGCCAGCAGTTTGAACTGCCTGATCACGGTCGATCGCCTGGGGCCTGCTAACAGGGTTCGGACGGGTGTCCGCATCGTCTTGGCAAGCCCCGGTATTGCATCCGCCGGATCAGGCCATCCGCTACGGTCACGCGGTAGACGCGGGCCACCGGCAACAGGCTCGCCAGCACCCCGCAGACCAGAATGACCAGCACCAACGTTTGCCCAAGCGGCTCTCTATCCTGGGACTCGCCAGCTCGAACCTGCGACCTTGTTGCGTCATGGCGGACCCGGCAAGCGGGGCCACCCGCGCCGTCGCATCGATCACCAGGACTTGTAGGGCAGGAACTTGCCGTTGAGGGTGATCACAACCCGGTCGCCGGCTGGATTCTCTTCCTTGTCGATATGCATGCTGTAGTCGATCGCGGACATGATCCCATCGCCGAACTTCTCGTGAATGACCTCCTTGATAGTCTCCCCGTACACGCCGACGATCTCGTACAGCCGATAGATGACGGGATCGGTAGGCACGACCTGGTCCCACTTCTTGTTCGGGAACTCCTGCAGCGCCGCCGAGACATCTGCTCCGAGGCCCAGGGCATCGACCATCGGATCGGCGTTGGCCTTGTCGAGGTGATTCATACCAAGGCAGGCCGACACCACGTACTCAGGGGCCAGGCCGGCGGCGGCCGCGATTGCCTCCCAGGTCATTGACTTGGCCTTCTTGGCCTCGAGAATGGCGTCGCGCATTGCAGCTTTGTTCATAGCGTCAGTACCTCGTTGGATTGCGATCAGGAAAGTCCGTGACCAGGACTTAGCAAGACCGGTGCCATGACAATCTGCGGCCGTGGCGCCGGGACAGGCGTGGCCGAAGCAGCGGTCGCAGAGGCGACCGTCCCCTGCTTTGTCCGACATAGTCGACAATCTCGACACTTTGGCGGTCACAACCCTGAGCCCGCCCTGCAAAGCCCCGCTGTCACGACGTCACCGGCATGGCATGGTCCCTGCACGCAACCCTGCAAACGCATTGCTCGCGGGGATTCGGCATGAGCGCCAACATCAGCATCGATTACATCACCCACACCTTCAAAGGACAGGATTCGCCGACACTGAAGGACATCGAGCTGCAGATTAAGCCGGGCGAAAAGGTGGCGCTGATCGGCCGCAGTGGCTGCGGCAAATCGACCTTGCTGCACATGCTGGCCGGCCTGCTGATGCCGACGGAAGGCTGTGTGCGTGTCCATGGCCACCAGGTCAGCAAGCCGAGCGCAAAGTGGAACATGATGTTCCAGAAGCCTTCCCTGTACCCGTGGATGAGCGTACGCGAGAACGCCGAACTCGGGCTGGTCTTTGCAGGGCACCGCGACCCGAAGAAGATAGACCGCTTGCTCGGTCTGGTCGGACTCAGCGACAAGGCCGACGAGAATGTTCAGAGCCTGTCAGGCGGTCAGCAGCAGCGTGTTGCCCTCGCCCGCTCTCTCGCCACGTCGCCCGAGGTGCTGCTGCTCGACGAGCCGTTCTCGGCACTCGACGCCTTCACTCGCGCCAGCCTGCAGGACGAGGTCGCCGACATCGCCAGCCGCGAGGACCTGACCATGGTCATCGTCACGCATGATATCGACGAGGCAGTCGCGATGGCCGGTCGCGTGCTGATCATGTCCGCCAACCCCGGACGAATCGTCGGCGAGATGGGCGTCGACCTGCCCTTCCCGCGCCAACGCGCCTCGCACGATTTCAGCCTCCGCCGCGAGCAATTGATGAACCTGTTCGAAAGCCTGGTCGGCGACGACGTGGAACAGGCATCGCAAGAGCCAACGCAGGGCCCGGCGCCAGCGGCGCAAGAGGCCGCCTGACAACCTACACCGCAGCAATAGGAACAAGACCATGACCGATATCAACGACGACGAACTCGACCATCTGCAAAAGCATGAAATGAGCCGCCGCGACTTCATGCTCGATGCCCTCGCGATGGGCGGTCTGGCGGCCGGAATGACGCTTCCCGGTATGGGCCTCGCCAATATCACGCCGCCCGACGACGAGGTGGTCCGCATCGGCTATCTGCCGATCACCGACGCGACCGCATTGTTGGTCGCTCACGGCATGGGCTTTTTCGAGGAAGAAGGTCTGAAAGCCGAGAAGCCGACCCTGATCCGCGGCTGGTCGCCGCTGGTCGAGGGCTTCGCCGCCGGCAAGTTCAACCTGGTTCATCTGCTCAAGCCGATTCCGGTCTGGATGCGCTACAACAACAATTTCCCGGTCAAGATCATGTCCTGGGCACACATCAACGGGTCTGCGCTGGTTGTCGGAAAGCACACCGGCGCCGAAGATTTCAAAGACCTCGGTGGCCTGCAAATCGCAGTCCCCTACTGGTACTCGATGCACAATATCGTGCTGCAAATGGGCCTGCGCGAGGCCGGTCTGAAGCCGGTGATCAAGGACCAGACTGCGCCGCTGGCCAAAGACGAGGTCAATCTGATGATCATGCCGCCGCCGGACATGCCGCCGGCACTCGCAGCAAAAAAGATCGATGCCTTCATCGTCGCCGAACCCTTCAACGCCTTCGGCGAGCTCAAGGCCGGCGGCAAGATGCTGCGCTTCACCGGCGACATGTGGAAGAACCACCCTTGCTGCGTGATCTGCATGAACGAACAGACGGTCGCGGCCAAACCGGAATGGACCCAAAAGGTGATGAATGCGATCGTGCGCGCCGAGGTCTACGCACAGCAGAACAAGGAAGAAGTCGCGATGATGATGTCGCGCGACGGCAAGAAGTACCTGCCCATGCCGGGCAAGGCCGTGGTGCGTGCGATGACCTACTACGACGATACCAAGTACGCCAGGCCGGACGCGATACGCAACAAGGCCGAATTCGCCAATGGGCGCATCGACTTCTCGCCCTACCCTTACCCGTCGGCCACGAAGCTGATCGTCGAGTCCATGAACGACACACTGGTCGGCGGCGACAAGACCTTCCTGAGTGGACTCGATCCGCAGTTCGTCGCGGACGACCTGGTGGACTACGAACACGTCAAGGTTGCGATGGCAAAGCACAAGGGTTGGGAAAACGCGCCAGGTGTCGATCCGGCAAACCCGTTCGAGCGTGAGGAAGTGGTGAAGATATGAGCACGCCGCAGCCGGTGACCATCGCAACCCCGGACTACCGGCACGAGCGTGTCGACTGGGGAGCGATCGGGCGCTTTGCGCTCTCCAGGCTCGGGTACCCACTCACCGGCATCGCAGTATTGCTCGCGGTCTGGTGGCTGGGCGGCTGGTTGATCGCCAGCAACCCGGACACCGAGTCTTTCGCGGACTTCGCCCCAGCCCCGGCGTTCGCCCGACTGTCGGAACTGCTGGCGAACGGCTACGTATGGGAGTCCACCGCGCCAAGCCTGGAACGCATCGGCTTCGGACTGCTGTGGGCCGTCGTGATCGGTGTGCCGATCGGCGTCGGGATCGGTCTGTTCGCGCAGATGCGTGAGCTGACGCATGTCCCGTTTCAGTTCCTTCGCATGATCTCGCCGCTGGCATGGATGCCGGTCGCGGTGCTGGCATTCGCGACCTGGGACGGGGCCATCGTATTCCTGATCGCGATCGCCGCGATCTGGCCGGTCCTTTTCTCTACCGCGCAGGGCGTTCGCCGCATCGACCCCCTGTGGTTCAAGGTCGCGAAGAATCTGGGCGCGGATGGCTGGCAGATGCTGCGTCGGATCATCCTGCCGGCGATCGGTCAGGACATCTTCGCCGGCGTCCGGCTCGCGGTCGGCGTCGCCTGGATCGTGCTGGTACCCGCCGAGTACCTCGGTGTGACCAGCGGCCTGGGCTACGCAATCAACGATGCCCGTGACACGCTCGAGTACGACACCCTGGCCGCGATGGTCGTTGTCATCGGGGTGATCGGATTCCTGCTCGACGGCGCCTGCGTCGCGTTGATCAAGCGCTTCAGCTGGCATCACCAGGACTGAACCCGACCGCCAGCCGTGTGCCTTTCTGGTGCGCACCGGGCGCCATCGCGGGGCGTCTTTGCGTCCTGCGGCGCCGCTTCGGCAATCGAAACGGCGTTGGTCGCATCGCGGACCATGCCGACAAGGCTGGCGCGCGTCTTGCTTCGAGCTTGACCCTGGCATCGAACGCAAGAGTGGACCATGACCGCTTCAGAGGTCGCCACCACCCCGGAATCCGAACTGCTGGTAGTGCAGGAGGCAGCCCGGCTGATCACCAAATCTTCCGAACCCACACCGGCGGTTCAGGGCATCCTGCGCCTGTTGTCTCAGCTGCTGGGCTTGAACCGCGGGCGTGTTCTGCTGCCCGAGTCGGACGGCGGCGCCCTAGAGATCCGTTACGCCTACGGCCTGACCGACGACGAGCGTGCGCGCGGCCGTTACATGATCGGTGAAGGGGTGACCGGGCGCGTCTATCAGTCCGGCCAAATGGCATTGGTCCAGGACATCGACGACGAACCCACGTACCTGGCCCGCGCAGTGGACCGGACCACGCTACCGGACGAGGCGGGGGCCGGCAGCGCGGGACCGAGCGGCAGCGAGGAATACCCGGCCGGTGTGCTCGCCGTGCACCGCCTGCGCAGGCGCGAGCGACCCTTTCAGCGTGACGTCGCGCTGCTGCAGGTGCTGTCGACCTTCATCGGACAGGCGCTGCGCGTCAACGAACTGATTGCAGAACGTACCGCAAGTCTGCTGTCGGAAAACCGGCTGCTGAAGAACAAGCTCGAGAGCAAGGGTGCGCGCTACGGCATCATGGGACAGAGCCCGGCCCTGCAACAGGCGATCCAGCAGGCACTGCAGGTCGCCAGTACTGCAACGACCGTGCTGCTGCTCGGTGAGTCGGGTACCGGCAAGGAGCGGTTTGCGCGCATGCAGCACCTGGCCAGCGACCGCGCCGAGGGGCCGTTCGTCAGCATCAACTGCGCGGCGATCCCGGCGGCGCTGATCGAGTCCGAGCTGTTCGGTCACGAGAGGGGGGCCTTCACCGGTGCGACAGCGATGCAGCGCGGCAAGATCGAACTGGCCTCGGGCGGCACCCTCTTTCTGGACGAGATCGGTGATCTGGACCTCGACCTGCAGGCCAAACTGCTCAAGGTCCTGGAGCAGAAATCCATTCAGCGCGTGGGCGGTAGCAAGGAGATCGAAGTCGACGTACGCGTCGTCGCCGCGACGCACAAGAACCTGCAGGAGGCGGTCAACGACAACCGCTTCCGCCTCGACCTGTTCTATCGCCTCAACATCTTCCCGATCCGGCTGCCGCCTCTGCGCGCGCGTCAGGGCGACGTGCCAATTCTCGGCCGTTACTTCCTAAACGCCGCGAACCATGAGTACGGGCGCAAGATCAGTTTCGGTCCGGGCGCCATCGAGGTCCTCGACGGCTACCCGTGGCCGGGCAACATCCGGCAGTTGGAGAACCTGATCAAACGTGCGGTGCTGCTGTCGGTCGATGGGACGATCGCGCATGACCTGGTCAAGCAGATCCTGGTCGACGAAGACGGCATCAATTCTCCCGACAGCGTCACGCAGCGTTCGGGTAACGCGGGCTACCGGCCCGCGTCTCACGCGGTCCCCTTCGATTCGAGCGCCGAGCCAAACGGCCTGCGGCCTTACGTCAAGGTGCGTGGCGACGAGGGGGTACAGATCCTGGACGCGCTCACGCGCCACCAGGGCAACAAGACACGCGCCGCGATCAGCCTCGGCATGACGCCGCGACAGTTGCGCTATCGGATTCAGAAGCTCGGCCTGCAGGCCTGAGCCCGCTGCTCCCGCCCGGTGGGTGGGCGACAAAGCGGACAAATGGCAGGTATCGCGACCGACAATGTCGACAAAGTTCGGGCCGTCCTTTTTCTCTCGGGCAGAGAGTTTGCCCAAGCCTCTGTTTAAAAACGTATTTTAAATATGGCACAGGCGTTGCTCTGTCCTCTCTCAACGTGTCACCCATCCCCCGACAGGAGAGAAGCCAGATGAGCACCCCCCAGCAAACCATCGCCAAGTCCATGAGCTGCCTGCGCCCGATCGATTCCGGAGGCCTAGCCGCCCTGGGCGACAAAGGCAGGGCCAACCCCAACTCGGTGGTCACGCTCAAGGCCAAGACGGTCTGCGAAGGCCAGTTCCGCATGCAGACCTATGTTCGCGATCTCGCGCCGATGCTGATCGACGAGCCGCCGCACCTGCTGGGTGAAGACAATGCCCCCAACCCCTCGGAGGCGGTGCTCGCTTCGCTCGGCGCCTGCCTCGCCGTGGGGGTGCACGCCAATGCGACGGCGCAGGGCGTCAAATTGAGCAAACTCGAACTCGAACTCGAAGGCGACATCAACGTGACTGCGGTCTGGGGAACCGGCGACCTCGACGAGGCGAAGACCCTCGGCTTCACTGCCGTGCGCGTCAAGATCGATGCCGAGGGCGACGCGCCCAAGGAAGTGATTGACCAGATCGTCAGTCATTCGAACGTCTGGTCACCGGTCGCCAATACCCTGCGCAACAAGGTCGCAGTCGAAGTGACTGCGGCCTGATGCCCGCCGAGCACAGAGACCAAAGAACGAGGAAGTCACGATGAGTCACCCCGCTGAACTCCCGACTGACGCGCTCCTGCCGACCGCCGAGCTATTGGCGGCGACCCGTGAGAGCGTCAATACGGACCTGAAGCCCCGGACGGTCGACATCGACCTGGAGGGCTTGTACCCCGAGGACGTGCTGCGCAGGCTGGGTCCACTTGGCGCATTCCGTTACCACCTGCCCGCCGCACGGGCCGATGGCCTCCACGACATGCCGACCGCAATCCAGGCGATGGCCGAAGTCGCCCACGAATGCCTGTCGACTGGATTCACCGTCTGGTGCCAGGATACCTGCGGCTGGTACTTGCAGAACGCAAGCGACGACACCGTTCGGGATCGTTGGCTGCCGCGCGTCGCCAACGCTGAAGTCCTGGCCGGCACCGGGATGTCCAACACGATGAAGGCGTTCGCCGGCATCGAGGAACTCCGTCTCAAGGGCAAACGTGTCGACGGCGGCTTTGTCGTCAATGGTTCACTGCCTTGGGTTTCCAACCTGGGCGATAATCACGTCTTCGGGACCCTGTTCGAGCTGATCGATGCGCCAGGCCGGTCGGTGATGGCCCTGATCGACTGCGCGATGGACGGTTTCTCGCTGCGCCAGTCGGCACATTTCACCGCGCTCGAGGGCACCAGGACCTTCGCCTGCATCTTCGAAGACGTGTTCCTACCAGACGAAATGATCATCGATCATGACGGTGCCGCGTTCCTGCGCCGCTCGCGTGCCGGAATCGTACTGCTTCAGTTCGGCATGGGCGTCGGCAACATCCAGTCCTGCATTGATCTGTGCCGCGAGGTCGAACCGATGCTAGGCCACGTCAATTGCTACCTGGATGACCGACCCGACGAACTGCAGGAAGCACTCGACGACACGGTCGAGGCCGCAATGGCGCTCGCCGAAGACCCATTCGAGACCTCAGACGACTTTTTCCGCGAGGTCCTCGAACTGCGCCTGGCCGCCGGGGAACTGGCGCTACGCGCATCGCAATCGGCGATGCTGCACACCGGCGCCAAGGGCTACCTGCAGTCGGCCCCGGCCCAGCGCAAGCTGCGTGAGTCTTACTTCGTCGCGATTGTCACGCCTGCAATCAAGCACCTGCGGAAGGAACTGGACACGATGGCCGCAGCGGCCTGACGAAGCCCCAGGGATCCGTCGCGCGAAAGCCCCGACGATCGACGGTGTACTCATCCGATAGCGGCGACCGCGTCGCCGAAAGCAGTCGAAGGAAACACGATGAAAAGCTTCAAAACCGGCCTCTCCGCCGACGCAGCGATCAGCGCGCTGACCGGCGGGATCGAGGCCGAGAACATGCGCATCGTCGCACATATCAACGGTCAGGCGAATGCCGCAAAGATGGGCAAGGTGGTCCCGGCCGATCAGATCCTCGAGGTCTTCCGACCAGACTACGCGATCCGTGTCTGGGCGGCGTGCAAGCCGGCCGGCCTCGATATCCCGCTGCGCATTCACGTCTATGAAGACGGCGGCGACGTGGTCGTCGCCTGTCGCATGCCCAGTGAGGTATTCGCCCCTTACGGCACGTCGGAACTGGACGCGATCGGCGCCGAGCTCGATCGGGTGTTCGGCAACATATTGGCCACGGCGCAGGGGTGAGTGTGATGGCCGACAGCGAATACCTTCGCTGGATCTGCGATGCCTGCGGCTACATCTACGACGAGGCACAGGGCGATCCGGACTCGGGCCTGGCCGCAGGAACGCGCTTCGAGGACATCCCGGACGACTGGCAGTGTCCGCTGTGCGGGCTGCGTAAGAGCGACCTGCGATTGCTGTCGAGTATGCCGGCGGCGACGCCGGCGGTCACCCGGGCTCGTGCCAGCAAGGTAGCGACAGGCAAGAGCCGCGGTAGCGCCGGGCACCTCGTCATCGTCGGCGCTGGAATCGCCGGCTGGTCGGTTGCCGAAGCGATGCGCGCCACCGACGCCGAAACACCGATCCTGCTGGTCACCGCCTGCGAAGGCATCAGCTACCCGAAACCGGCACTGTCGACGGCCCTCGCGCACGGCAAGGATGCCGACGCAATTGCCGAGCAGGATGCCGCGAGCAAGGCCGCGGCGCTCGATATCGAAGTACGCACCGAGACGCGCGTCATCAAGCTCGACCGCGCGAAGAAACGCCTGACCACGGCCAAGGGCGGCATCCAGTACGGCAAACTCGTGCTGGCGCTCGGTGCCAGCCAGCGCAAACTGCCCGTTTCCGGCGACGCCGCCGACGGCATCCTGCGGGTCAATGATCTGAGGGCCTATCGCAGGCTGCGTCGCTGCCTCGACGGCGACGTGCGGCATGTAACGATCCTCGGCGCCGGCCTGATCGGCTGTGAATTCGCCGAGGATCTTGCCGGGGCAGGTTTCGCGGTCACGGTCATCGACCCCGCCGACCAGCCGCTGGCTGGCCTGCTGCCGCCGCAAACGGCACAACAGCTGTGCTGCCGACTGCAGGAAAAAGGCGTGCAATGGCGCTTCCATGTCACGCTCGACCGCCTCGAGACCAGCGGCGCCCGGAAGCGCGCGATCTTCTCCGATGGCGACGCGATCGAGACCGACTTGGTGTTGTCGGCCGCCGGCCTGGTCGCCAGCACACAGCTCGCCGACAGGGCCAGCCTGGCAGTCAACCGCGGCATTGTCACCGATCGCCTGATGCGAACCAACGATCCGGACATCTTTGCGATCGGCGACTGCGCCGAAGTCGAAGGCCAGGTCTATGCGTACATCGAACCGATCAGACGGCAGGCACAGACGATCGCTTCGGCCTTGCGCGGCGAGGACAAGCCGTTCGACCCGAAGCCTCCGCTGGTCCGAGTCAAGACCCCGTGCTTCCCGCTAAGCATCTGCCCATCCGCCGACGCCCAGGGAGCTACCGCGGTCGCGAGCCAGGCGTCGGAGGAGCGCATCGATCTGCTCAGCGGCGACCGTGTCGTCGGATTCGTTCTGACCGGCTCGCGCGCCGGCGATGGCATGGCACTGTACCGCGAACTCCACCTCTGAACGGTCGCCGCCCGAGTGGGCCTTCGCTCGAGCGCTTCAGACTGCATGTTGCAGCAGTCGATCGTCGGTGCGGCGACACCCAGTCTGGCGGCTGCGACGCTTCTGATTCAGGGGCCTTTCTGGGGAGAGCATCTTGGCATCGGCCGGTGTTGTGTCCGTGCTCGTCCGCCGCGATCATCCCGTACGGTGCAACATTCATGTCCGGGTCTTGGGCGCTTCGATCCCCCAGCGCTTGATCCGTGACGCCAGCGTGGTCGGCTTCACGCCCAGTATCTCCGCCGCACCGCCCGGTCCGAACACCTTGCCACCGCTGCGCCGCAGCGCCTCGACAATCATGTCCCGGTCGCGCTGGCGGCGCTGATGCTCAGTGGTGATTTCGCCGGAGGTGGGCTCGACGACTGGACGGGAGGCGGCCTGCGCGCGAGGCTGCTCGGGCAGTTCGATGTGCAACTGCTGCCCGGCCGCGGTGATGACCGCGCGCTCGAGCACGTTCTGCATCTCGCGCACGTTGCCCGGCCAGCTGTACATCTGCATGCGCTGCACGTCGGCCTCGCTGATGCGTAGATCCGCGTGGCCGAAACGCCGCCCGATCAACTGGAGAAAGTGCGCGACCAGTAGCGGGATATCCTCGACCCGATCGCGCAGCGCCGCCGAGTGAATCGGGAATACGTTAAGGCGGAAAAACAGGTCCTCGCGGAAGCGCCCGCTGGCCACGTCGGCCTCGAGGTCACGATTGGTCGCCGCAATGAGGCGCACATTGCTTGTCAGCGTGTGGTCGCTCCCAACACGCTCGAACTGACCCTCCTGCAATACGCGCAGCAGTTTGCTCTGCAGTTCCAGGGGTATCTCACCGACCTCGTCGAGAAACAGCGTTCCGCCATCTGCAAGCTCGAAGCGGCCGGCCCGGTCGCGCACGGCACCGGTGAAAGCGCCTTTGACATGGCCGAAGAACTCGCTTTCGAAAAGCTCGCGCGGCACGGCCGCACAATTGACCCGTATCAACGAGCGTTCAGAGCGGTCGCTGCTCTGGTGAATCGCGCGTGCGATCAGTTCCTTGCCGGTCCCGGATTCTCCGGTTATCAGTACGGTGGCGTCAGTCGGCGCCACCCGTTCGATCTTCTCGATCGTCTTTCGCAGCGCCCCGCTACGACCGACGATCTCCTGGTAATGGTGCTCTTCCTGGATCTCCTGCTGCAGGTAGGCGTTCTCCAGCTCGAGTCGCTGTTTCAATGCCTCCAGTTCCTCGAGCGCCGCCCGTAAGCGGTGCTCAGTCTCCTTGCGATCGCTGACATCGCGAAACACCACTACCGCGCCAACCGGTGTGCCGTGCTCACGGATCGGCGTACTGGTGTATTCGACAGCGATTGGATGGCCGTCCTTGCGCCAGAACACCTCGTCGCTGACCTTGTGGACCTGACCATCGCTGAACGCCGCGTAGATCGGGCAGTCGACGACCGCGTAAGGGCGGCCATCGGCATGGGTGTGATGCAGTATGGCATGCATATTCTTGCCGACCAGCTCGTCTGCCGTGTAGCCGAGCATGCGCTGTGCGGCTGGGTTGACGAAAGTCGTATTGCCATCGGCGTTGACACCATAGATGCCCTCGCCTGCCGCCTGCAGGATGAGTTGGTTGTCCTGCTCGATCTCCCGAAACAGGCGCTCGACCCGGCGCCACTCGGTCAATCCCAGACGTACGAAGGTCTCTGCATCGGCCACCGCACGCAGATGATGCTGCCGTTCGATGTCACGGAGCGACATCAGGATCGCCGGGTCGCCGTCGACCCGCACACTGACCGCGTGACATTCAACACGACGGTGGCGGTCTTTTTCCGTCTGGCATAGCAACTCGTTGGTCCAACGCCGCCCCTTGTTCAGCACGGCCTCGGAGAACACCACCAACTGCGGGATGACCTCGCTGAACAGCTGGCTGGGTTTCAAACGATCGATCGCCGCATCGCTTGTGAAGAAGCGCCGCGCTGCCGCGTTGCAGGCCAGGATCCGGTCGCCGAAGGGATCAATGAGCAGCTGGGGTTCGGGCGCCAGCTCGAACAAGGTGTCGGCGAGCCCTGCGACTTCAAAGCAGGCGGGGTTGATCAGCGCGACGCTCATCGTTCGCCGCCTGCCGAGTCGCACCGGCGGCTACGACGATGCGTAATCGCAACTACGCGATTGCCGCAATTACGCCGATGCGTAATCCGGCCCTGCGCCCGGGCATTCAGGTTTTCGCCTGTCAGAACAGACATTTATCTTCTCTCACTTAAGTTGGCACGCGGTGTGCGTTGGGTCTGTGCGACCGGCATCGACAGTCAACGCGAAAGCGGTTGCCAGCGGTCGACTACGCGCACCCCCGTGGTGCATCTGTCGCAGCGTTTGGCGCCTCCATGCGCCGATCTCGATCCTTCCGGGCGCCTCACAACGCGAATGTGCACGCCGGGGGGTTACTCAGCAGAGGTCGTGCCAACTCGTGGACCAACCACATCGCGGCAGTCGTCTTGCAACGATCGATTAGGGGAAAGCAATGTCCTTCAAAAGTCTGGGAAATCCTTTCGACGGGGATTCCGACCTGACCCACGGACCGCGTTGTTCGTGTCCGATTTGTGTGTTTACGCGCGAGCAGGCGCAGTCCGAGTACGAGTGCTCGGAAACCGAGCTGACGGCCAAGCTCGAACGCGCAGTGTTCGAAGGCAGCGATCAGTCGCAGCCGGCCGGCGTCGCAAAAAGCGAGGCCACCGCGACTTCGCCCGCCAGCGGCGACACCGTCGCCGACAGCAACCGTCTCGAGACATCAGACGACGTGATGGACCGGGTCATCGAGAGCGCCATCGTCCGTTCGCTGTTCGGGCATCATGAGCCTAGCCGTCGCCAGTTCATGCGCACGGTCGGCGGCGGCACCATGGCCGCGATCCTGGCCAGTGTGTTTCCGATGGAAGCGGCCAAGGCGGCGATCAAGGATACGCTCGGCAAACCCGAGAAGACCAAACTAAAGATCGGCTTCGTGCCGATCACCTGCGCCACGCCGATCATCATGTCGCACCCGATGGGCTTCTACGCCAAGTACGGTCTCGACGTCGACGTGATCAAGACCGCCGGATGGGCAGTAGCGCGTGACAAGTCGCTTTCCGGAGAATACGACGCGTCACACATGCTGACCCCGATGCCGCTCGCGATGTCGATGGGAGCGGGTTCGACCGCCATGCCGTTCCGTATGCCGCTGGTCGAAAACATCAACGGCCAGGCCATCGTGTTGCACGTCAAGCATAAGGACAAGCGCGACCCGAAACAGTGGAAGGGCTTCAAGTTCGGTGTGCCATTCGACTACTCGATGCACAACTTCCTGCTGCGCTATTACGTCGCCGAGCACGGACTCGACCCGGACAAGGACATCCAGATCCGTGTGGTCCCGCCACCCGAGATGGTGGCAAACCTGCGTGCCGGCAATCTCGACGGTTACCTGTCGCCGGACCCGTTCAACCAGCGGGCGGTGTGGGAGAAAGTCGGATTCCTGCACATCCTGACCAAAGACATCTGGGAGGGTCATCCATGCTGCGCGTTCGCCTGCTCCGAAAAGTTCACCCAGGAGCTGCCCAATACCTACGGCGCGCTGATGAAGGCCATCGTGGACGCGACTGCCTATTCGCAGAAGGCTGAAAACCGTCTCGAGATTTCCAAGGCGATCGCGCCGAAAAATTACCTCAACCAGCCCGAGGCAGTCATCGCACAGGTGCTGACGGGCCGCTACGCCGACGGGCTCGGTAACATCATGGACGATCCCAAGCGTATCGACTTCGACCCCTTCCCCTGGCACTCGATGGCTGTCTGGATCCTGACCCAGATGAAGCGTTGGGGCTACATCGAGGGCGACATCGACTACAAGAAGATCGCCGAGGAGGTCTACCTCGCGTCGGACGCGACCAAGATCATGCACGAACTGGGCTATGACGCTCCGGACCACACCTATGAGAGTTACACGATCATGGGCAAGGAGTTCGATCCGGCCAAGGCCGAGGAGTACGTCAACAGCTTCGCCATCAAACGTACCTGAGGACGCAGGCCGAACGGCGGGTGGATTTCGGTCCACCCGCACAACGAGGTAGCTCATGCTGAAATCACTCAATGTCCGCGCGGCGCTCGTGTCGATCGCTCTCCTGACCCTGCTGCTCAGTATCTGGGAGGTCACGCATCAGGCGCCGGACGCCGACAAGCCGCTCACCGAGTACGAGATGCTGATGGGTGGCGCCGATCAAGAGGCCAGGGTCCCACCACCGTCGGCGGTCATCGGGCTGGCCGTGGAGGAGCTGTCCGACCCTTTCTATGACGCCGGACCGAACGACAAGGGTATTGGAATACAACTGGCCTATTCGATCTACCGGGTACTCACCGGGTTCTTCCTGGCTGCACTCCTGGCAATCCCGGTCGGTTTCCTGATCGGCATGTCACCGCTGATGCAGAAGGCGCTGAACCCCTTCATCCAGGTGCTCAAACCCATTTCCCCGCTGGCCTGGATGCCGCTTGCGCTGTTCATCATCAAGGACTCCGAGACCTCCTCGATCTTCGTGATCTTCATCTGTTCGATCTGGCCGATGCTGATCAACACGGCGTTCGGTGTCGCCAGCGTGCGCAAGGACTGGGTCAATGTCGCACGGACGCACGAACTGTCTGCGCTGCGCACCGCGACGACCGTGATCCTGCCCGCTGCCGCACCGACCATTCTCACCGGCATGCGTATCTCGATCGGTATCGCCTGGCTGGTGATCGTGGCCGCCGAGATGCTCGTCGGAGGGACCGGGATCGGTTACTACGTCTGGAACGAATGGAACAACCTGGATCTGACCAGCGTGATCTTCTCGATACTCATGATCGGGGTCATCGGCATGCTGCTGGACCTGGCATTGTCGGCCGCCACCCGGCTGGTCGAGTACGAGGAGTAAGGGCGGATCCAATGACCAGACATTTCCTCGAAATCGAAGACCTTGCTCGACGTTTCCCCGGCAAAGAGGGTGAGCTGATCGTCTTCGAAAATGCCAACTTCACGATCGACAAGGGCGAGTTCGTCTGCATCATCGGCCACTCAGGTTGCGGCAAGTCGACCATCATGAACGTGCTTGCCGGGCTCGATGCACCCAGCGAAGGCCACGTGTTCATGGACGGCGTGGAAGTCGCCGGGCCCAGCCTGGACCGTGGCGTTGTTTTCCAGAACTACTCGCTGCTGCCATGGCTCACTGCACTGCAGAACGTCACTTTCGCGGTGCGCTCGCGCTGGCCGGGCTGGAGCAGAGACAAAGTCCGTGAGCACAGCTACAAGTACCTGCAAATGGTGGGTCTCGGTGACGGCGCCGAGTTGCGAAAACCCTCTCAGTTGTCGGGCGGCATGCGGCAGCGTGTTTCGATCGCCCGCGCGTTCGCGATCCAACCGAAGCTCCTGTTGCTCGACGAGCCGTTCGGCGCGCTGGATGCACTGACCCGGGGCACGATTCAAGACGAACTGGTACGCATCTGTGATGCGACACACCAGACGGTGTTCATGATCACCCATGACGTCGACGAGGCCATCCTGCTGGCGGACCGAATCCTGCTGATGACCAATGGCCCACTGGCA
Source organism: uncultured Chromatiaceae bacterium (assembly GCA_965364465.1). Classification (GTDB taxonomy): domain Bacteria; phylum Pseudomonadota; class Gammaproteobacteria; order Chromatiales; family Chromatiaceae; genus Thiosocius. The sequence goes on along the minus strand of CBDTXT010000008.1, from coordinate 4,962 downwards.
CGGATCGCTGAATCGGTGCGGGTTGATCTCGCGCATCCGCGTGAGCGCAGCAAGATCATCCACGACCCCGGCTACTACCCGATCCGCAATCATCTGGTCGACTTCCTGGTGCGACGTTCGGAAGAACTCGCCGGGAGAGCGCAACGGGACATCGGGAAGCCGGACTCGGCCGAACCGCCGGCCGAGGTGAATCCGGCCGCTGATGCCGGTTTCGGGACCGGCGGCAAGGAAGACAGCATCGCAACGGCCGGCGCCAGTTGAGCCCGGCAAAGCAAACCTAAAGAGAACCCGCCATGACAGCATGTGCCGAAGAAGCCGCGAGACTCCAGCCCACGACACAGGGCGCCGACACCGACGAGCGGGTACCGGTCACCGTGTTGACCGGGTTCCTCGGCTCCGGCAAGACCACCCTCCTCAACCGCATATTGACCGAGGAACACGGTAAACGCATCGCCGTCATCGAGAACGAGTACGGCGAGATCGGCATCGATCACGAGCTGGTCGTCCAGGCCGATGAAGAGATCTTCGAGATGAACAACGGCTGCATCTGCTGCACGGTCCGCGGCGACTTGATCCGCATCCTCGCGCGACTGATGCGGCGCAAGGACAGGTTCGATCACATCTTGATCGAGACCACCGGGATGGCCGACCCCGGCCCTGTAGCCCAGACGTTCTTCATGGACGAAGAAATCAAGGAAAAGCTGCGCCTTGACGCAATAGTCACGCTGATCGACGCAAGGCATGTCCTGCAGCACCTCGACAGTGACGAATGCCATGCGCAGATCGCTTTCGCCGACGTGCTTCTGCTGAACAAGCGCGATCTGGTCAGCGAGGAGCAACTCGCCAGACTCAATCGACGTATCCGCAGCATCAACCGGTTGGCGGCCGTCTACGAAACCCAGCGGGGTATGGTGGGCCTCGACAACATACTCGGCATCGGTGCCTTCGATCTCCAGGCACGCGCCGCCGAGACTCCCGAGCTGCTCAAGGAGGAACTGCCTTTCGAGTGGGCCGGCGTGTTTACCTTGCAGGCCGGCCATTACGAACTGGCGCTGCGACCGGGCCCGGACCCGACAATCGACTTCATCCTCCAAGGCCCCGGCATCGACGCCCCGGGCGCTTTCGAGCAACTCAAGCGGGACTGCATCGTAACGTATTCCGGCGACGCCGAGGTCCTCGAAGGCCGGGGGGAGGTGATACCGGGTGATCAGCTGTACCGCCTCCCTGTCGATGCCTCGGACGGCGCCAGGGTCTCGATCACGGTCGGAGAGACGGGGCAGTACGCACTCTTCACCCAGCATCTGCCCGCGGAATTCGACCTCGAACTGCGCTCGGCGGGTGCCCTGATCCAGGCACAGCGCGAGCACGAGTACGCCAGCCCGCATGAGCATGATGAGAGCGTCGGCTCGGTCGGGCTCACACTGCCCGGCGACCTCGATCCGGATCGTTTCGAGGGATGGATGGTCGACCTATTGCGGCGCAAGGGCATCGACATCTTTCGGGCCAAGGGGGTACTGAGTCTCGCGGGTGACGCCAATCGTTTCGTCTTCCAGGGCGTACATATGCTGTTCGACGGCGAGCCGGGCCGGCCATGGGAAGGCGACACCGCGCGCGTCAGCCAATTGATATTCATCGGCCGCGACCTGGATCGCGACGAACTGGCGTCGGGGCTGCGCGCATGTCTGGCCTAGCCAGCAGCGAACGACGTCAGGCCTTCGCGGTCGGCGCGTCCTACCGTCTGGACGATGCGGTCACCGACCTCGCCGGCGCGGAGGACGACACCTGGCAGATCGCGGGCACCGCGTCTGGCCGACTGGTGCGGTTCGACGGATCCGGCAGGCCAGTCAGCGACTGGCAGGCACACGAGGGGGGCGTCATCCGTATCCGCCCCCAGCCCGACAGCAACGGCCGCATCGCGAGCGCCGGCGAGGACGGTCGCGTGGTGCTCTGGGACTGCACCAACGCCTCGGAGACGACCTGCCTGCTCGACGAAAAAGGCTGGGTCGAGCACCTGGAATGGACATCCGACGGGACGTTGCTGGCCGTTGCGGCGCGCAAGACACTGTCGCTCTGGAAGGGCGCCGACCCACTGGGCATGTGGTTCGATGCCAAGCGCCGGATCCTCGCGATGGCCTGGGCCCCGGGCGGGCGCCGCCTCGCGACGGCCTCCAACAAAGGGCTGTATCTCTGGCAGGTGGGCAGCACCAAGGACGATGCCGGCGAACCCACCCAGCTGCTCAGTTTCCCGGGCGCGCCGGTCTCGGTGGCCTGGCAGCCAAACGGATGTGCCCTCGGGGTCGGAACCCAGGACGGGTTCCTGCAGATCTGGCGGGCCGGTGGCAGCGAGCGGGGCCCAGGACATGGCGCTGCCCGCCAGCTGACGATGAAAGGCTACCCCAGCAAAGTCGCGTGCCTCGCCTGGCACCCGACACTGGCGACGATAGCCACCGCCGGTGGCAGCGATGTGGTGCTCTGGCAGCTGCCCCGGGAAGGCGGCAGCGCCAAGGGCCGGCCGCTGCGCCATCACACGACGACGGTCACCGCGCTGCAGTGGGCGCCCGATGGGAAGCTCCTGGCATCCGGTGACCGCGCAGGCGGCCTGTGCATCTGGAATGCAGCCGGCGAGGCCGTGTTCAGTCAAGCCTTCACCCACGAGATCACTGTACTGCGCTGGCAATCGAATAGCGGCGCGCTGACGGTTGGCGATATCGAGGGCGGTCTGCACCGCCTGGACCCTGTCGACAGCCGCCCCGGACCACTGCCTGTCCACAGGGGGACCTGAGATGCGTCCCTATGCCACCACAGCCCATGTTCTTTTCTCCAGTCCACGACCGACGAGGTACTACTCATGACCCGAAATACCCTGTTCAATTCGACCACTACCGCACGTCCCCTGGCTGTGCTGGCAACCGTTGGGATTGCCTGCCTGACGCCCAGCGCCCACGCTCACCATCCGATGGGCGGGCAGACACCCGAGACATTCAGCCAGGGTCTGTTGTCCGGTTTCGGGCACCCGATCATCGGCATCGACCACCTGGCCTTTCTGATCGTGATCGCACTGTTGAGCGCTACCCTCGTGGGTCGGGCGCGGTTCCTGGTACCGATCGCGTTTGTCGCGGCGACCGTTGCCGGCACACTCTACCATCTGGGGGCGGCCGATCTGCCGCTGGCCGAGAGCATGATCGCGCTTTCCGTGCTGCTGGGCGGCATCGCCGTGCTGCTGAAGGGCAACCGGTCGGCGCTCGTAATGGCGATGCTGTTCGCTGCCGCCGGCGTCTTCCACGGTTATGCGTATGGCGAGTCGATCATCGGTGCCGAGGCGTCGCCGATGCTGTCTTACCTGTTCGGTTTCTCGGTTATCCAGTACGCGATCATCGTGACCGGGGTCAAGGCAGTGGAATTGATCGCGGACCGCTCGGAAAAACTGCACGCCATCGCGGTTCGCCTCGGTGGCGTCTCGACGGCCGCGGTCGGTGCCGTGTTCCTCGGCCTCAGCCTGACCTGATCTCAGGATTCGCACTGACGGGGTGGCCCGAGGGGGCCACCCCGGCGCGACAGGGAGGTCGACTTCCACCGTCGTCAATCGTCCAGGAGTTACTCAAATGTCCGACGCCATTCTGATTTCGCCGACTCATTTGAAGCAGATGAGTGAATCGCTGCCAACCATCATCATTGACACCCGTTCGCCCGACGCCTATGCGGCCGGTCACATCCCCGGCGCCGTCAATATCCATGACATCTTCACCTTTCTGGCAACCTCATCGAAAGAAGGCCTCGAGGAACTGCGCGGAAAGTTTGCCGAGGCCTTCGGCGCTGCCGGCTTGTCCGGTGAAGAAGTGGCAGTCATTTATGAAGACAGCATGAACACTGGCTTCGGCCAGTCATGCCGTGGCTATTTCCTTTTGCAGTTCCTGGGCTACGACAAGGCCGCTGTGCTGCATGGCGGCTACCAGGCCTGGGTTGCCGAGGCGCTGCCGATCTCGACCGAGGCCGCCGCGCCCGAACCCAAGACCTTCCCGGTCGACGAGACATCGTCGGCGATCATGCTGACCCAGAGCGACATGCTGGCTGCAGTGGACGACGATAGCATCGTCAAGCTCGATGTGCGTGACGTAGACGAGTGGGTCGGCACCAGTTCCTCGCCATACGGCATCGATTATTGTCCCCGCAAGGGACGCATTCCCGGCGCCGTCTGGCTCGAGTGGTACCGGATGATGAAGCCCGGCGAGGAGGTGCCAATGTTCAAGAGCAGAGAAGAGTTAAGGGCCGAATGCGCGACGGTCGGTATAACGCCCGACTCCACGGTCTACCTGTACTGCTTCAAGGGCGCGCGCGCATCGAACACCTATGTGGCCCTCAAAGAGGCGGGAGTCAAGGACGTTCGCCTCTATTTCGGCTCCTGGAACGAGTGGTCGCGCGACCCCGACCTCCCGATCGAGACCGGCCACCCGGCGCAGGCCTGGAAGGCCGCATAGGAAACTGCCGCAATGATGAACGCAATCGTAGAGGCGGTGCACGGCATTGCAGCGGTCGCATGGGTCGGCGGCATCTTCTTCGCTTACATGGCACTGAGACCGGCGGCCAACAAGACGCTCGAACCGCCGCTGAGATTGCGTCTGTGGCAATCCGCGTACACGCATTTCTTCCCTTGGGTATGGGTCATGATCGCACTGCTGCTGATCACCGGGTATGTCGACCTGTTCGGTCGCCTCGGCGGTTTTGCCAATGAGTCACTGTATCTCAAGCTGATGCACGGTATCGGCCTGTTCATGGTGGCCGCATTCGCGTACCTCTACTTCGGCCTCTACCGCCGTCTGAGCGCGGCGGTGGCGTCCGACGACACCCAGACCGCTGCCGCAGTGATGGCGAAAATGCGTCCCGTCATGGCGACCAACCTGACCCTCGGGCTGCTGATAACGGCGATCGGTATCGCCGGGCCTTCGCTGGCAACCGGATGACCGC
>CBDTXT010000007.1:0-21592 GCA_965364465.1 uncultured Chromatiaceae bacterium | reverse complement strand
GTCGGATCCCGGACGGTCCGGAGCCGGGGATGACCCGCCGCTGGGCCGGACAGGCGAATCGGCGTGTCGAGCGCGGAAATGCGTCGGGCATACCGGCTGTCGGTGACCAGCTGCCACTTGCCGCCGGTCTTGCGGACCTCGACGACCGAGCCGCCATGGCAGGCCATCTCGATGTCGACGATCGCCTGACTCGCGTTGCTGAACGCCGTGTCGTGTCTGCCGAGTCCCGGGAACATCACCTCCTCGTTCGTGTACTCGTGGTTGATGCACAGCAGGCCATGCTCCGGGTTGCCGGACCCAAACGGCAGCGGGATGTAGCCGATGTAGTCGTTGTTGTAGCCGAACTGCCGGCGCTGGGCGGCGGCCGACTGTGTCTGCGGGTCGAACGCCGGCGCTTCGGCGAGCACCGCGTCGCCCCAGCGGATCAATACCTCGGCGTCGTAACCCGGGGCCACATGGTGGTTGGCATCGACGCCATGCGCGATCTCGCTGAACCCGAAACGGGCCGCGATGGTTCGGCCGGGCAACGCGGCACTGCCCGGCGACCCGGTCGCGGCTCGAGTCCCGAATGTCTCGAGCGCGACCATGGCGAGCGCGCCCCTCAGCAGGTCACGACGAGTCAGGCGCAGACGTACGATATCGGCGAGCGTCGCCTCGGCCGACGGGTTCACCGGCACGTCTTCGAGAGACTCGAAATACTCGGCGCGGCTGGAGAAGGGCTCGTCTGCTTGATCCATCGCTGGTGTCCTACGCTACGCGGCCGGGCGACCGACCGATCAGGGTTCGAGCTGACGCCAAGTCGTCGATATGACAGGATCCTGTCGTCATGCCCTGCCTCGCATCGTGACCCAATTCGCCACCCGGGGTCGAGCCCGGCAAACTATTCCGGCCGGGCGCTGACTAAGCGAGGGGACCGATACGGCAAGATGCACCGGAGGGACCTTGTCCAGGACAAGTCGACTGCTACTGTTGCTCGCCTGCGCACTGCTGGTCGCGGCCGAGGCGGCATCGAGCGCGGCAACCCTGCGCACACCGCATGTCGAGCTGTCACTCGAGGCCGAGCACGGCCCGGCCAGGCCCGGAGAAATCCTGTGGGTGGCGCTGCACTACGATCTCGAGCCGCAATGGCACGTCTACTGGCGCAACCCGGGCGATTCGGGCGAGCCCCCACGGGTGCAGTGGGAGCTACCGGAAGGATGGCAAGCCGGCGAGATCCACTGGCCGGTTCCACGACGGATCCCTGTCGGGCCGCTGGTCAACTATGGCTACGAGGACCAGGTGTCGCTGCTGGTCCCGGTGCGCATCGCCGCGCTGCCGCCATCCCGGGACAGCGTCGCCATCGTCGCGCATGTGACCTGGCTGGTCTGCCGCGAGGAATGCATTCCGGAAAGTGGCAGCCTGAAGATCGAGCTGCCGCCCGCGGGGACGGCTGCCGGTCACAGCGGTACCGCCGGCACGCGCTTCGAGGCCGCACGCGCCCGACTGTCGAAGGACTTTCCCGGGTCCGCCTGGTACGAGTCGCTGGACGATGGCACGCTGCGCCTGCATCTCCGCGACATCGGTTGGCCGCCGGACCGGATCGGTGAACTCTGGTTTGCGTCGGCGGACTGGGGCCCAGTCGCCCCATCCGGTACGCAGCAATGGACAGGAGACGGCGACGGACTGGTACTGAGCCTGCCGGTCGGCGAGGCCCCACCGACGACCGGCAGCGCGCTGCCCGGGTTGCTGGTGGTAACCGAGCAAACCGGCGACGGAACCGTGCGCCACGGCTTCGACCTGCTCGCCGCGCCCGCGACGCCGGCCGGGCAAGCACCCGGCGTCACGCTCTGGACAGCCCTGGTGTTCGCCGCGATCGGCGGCCTGCTGCTCAATCTGATGCCCTGCGTCCTGCCGGTGCTGGCGATCAAGGTCCTCGGCCTGGTGCGCGATGCGGACGGTGCCGGGGCCCGCCACGGCCTGGCCTTCGCCGCCGGGGTCTTGACCACCTTCGCCGCACTGGCCGCGCTCCTGATCGGGTTACGGGCGGGCGGTGCGGCGCTGGGTTGGGGTTTCCAGCTGCAGCAGCCGTTGGTGATCGTCGGGCTGATGTACCTGATGCTCGCGCTGGCATTGAACCTTTCGGGGGTGTATACGGTCGGCGTCGGCTGGACCGGTGCCGGACAGGGCCTGACAGCTCGCCCGGGACTCACCGGAACCTTCGCAACCGGTGTCCTCGCCGTCATCGTCGCAAGCCCATGCACCGCGCCCTTCATGGGCGCTGCGCTCGGTTTCGCGGTCACACGGCCGCCGGCCGAGGCATTACCCGTGTTCCTCGCGCTGGGCGTCGGTTTTGCATTCCCGGTGCTGCTGCTCAGCATCTGGCCGCGCTGGATTCGGCTGCTACCGGCACCCGGCGCCTGGATGGAGCAGCTGCGCAACGGCCTGGCATTCCCGATGTACGGCGCCGCGGCGTGGCTACTCTGGGTGCTTAGCCAGCAGGTCGCCGCGCAGGACCTGGCGGCCGTGCTTGCGGGCGCCGTCATGCTCTCGTTTGCGCTGTGGTGGTATGGACAGACGATGCGTCGCCGGTGGCGCCAGGTCATCGTCGCGCTGATCGGCGCATCCGCCGCGCTCGGCCTCGGCGCACTGGCCGCGATCGGTCAGGACCAGCAGCCAACGCGGTCGACGGCCGAGGACTGGAGCACAGACCGCGTCGCACAGTTGCGCCAGCAGCACAGGCCTGTCCTGGTCAACTTCACCGCCGCCTGGTGCATCACCTGCCAGGTCAACGAGAAGATCGCGCTCGGCACGGATGTCGTACAGGCGGCGCTGCGCGACAGGCACATCACCTATCTGAAGGGCGACTGGACCCGGCACGACGCTGCGATCACCGCCGAGCTGCAGCGCCATGGCCGCAGCGGCGTACCGCTTTACCTACTCTACCCGCCCGGCCAAGGGCAACCCGAGGTACTGCCCCAACTGCTCACCGTGGGGCTGGTCCTGGGGGCCATCGACAAGATCCACCATCAGGAGTGAACGATATGTGTTACCGACTGCCATTGCTATTGCTGATGCTCTCGCTCAGCGCCGGCGCACCCGCGGCCGTCCAGATCGGACAGGCGGCACCGGATTTCACCGGCACGGACACCGACGGGCGCCAGCACCGCCTGAGCGACTATCGGGGCAAATACGTGGTGCTGGAATGGACGAATCACGACTGCCCCTACGTGCGCAAGCACTACGGTGCCGGCAATATGCAGGCGCAGCAGCGAGAGGCCGCACAACTGGGCGTGGTGTGGCTTTCGGTCATCTCGTCCGCGCCCGGCAAGCAGGGTCACGTCAGTCCGGCCCAGGCCGACCAGCTCACTGCTGTCCGGGACGCCGAGCCGAGCGCTGTTCTGCTCGATGAAGCGGGCGAGATCGGCCGCCTCTACAGTGCCAAGACCACGCCACATATGTACCTCGTCGACCCACAAGGCAAGCTGGTCTACATGGGCGGCATCGACAGCATCGCGTCAGCGAACCCGGACGACATCGGCAAGGCAACGCAGCATCTGCGTGTGGCGCTGAACGAGGCGCTGAATGGCAAACCGGTCGGCGTGCCGGTCACCCGGCCCTATGGCTGTTCGGTAAAGTACTGAATTCATCGACGAAAACACTGGGTTCCGAGATTGCGCGCCGAACGATTCGAGACTCGTGCGAGCGACGCATTGATGTTTGCTGTGGCATTGCCTAAATTACCGACGCATCGGGAGAGACCCGATGGCAGTGCTCACAAGGTGTCACGCCCGACCTCGGCGAGCCAGGTTCGGCAGTGGGTCGACACCCTCGTCAAACAGGCCAGTTTCATGGGGTATCGCTGATGAAAATCCTTGCCGCACTCAAGACCCTGCTCGCGTTTCTGGTGGTGTTCGGGACCGCAGTGGGCCAGGCCCAGGCATCGGAGCTGCAATGGTTCGGACAGTCCGCGTTCAAGCTCACCACCGACACGGGCAAGGTGATCGTGATCGATCCCTTCCTGCTCAAGAATCCGAAGACACCGGAGGAACTGAAGGATCTGAAAAAGCTGGGCAAGGTGGATCTGATCCTGGTCACCCATGGACACTTCGACCACACGGCCGACGTGCAGGCGTTGGCGGAAATCACCGGGGCCAAGGTCGGAATGAATGCGGACATGGGCAGCGTGTACTCGAGCCTCGGCCTCGTGCCAAAGGACCAACTGCTCAGATGGAACAAGAGCGGCACGGTCACGCCTATCGGGGATGACATCAAGATCACGATGGTCCGGGCCGAGCACAGTTCCACGGTCGCGCACGAGGGTGCAGTGCATGATGGCGGCGAGCCGGTCGGCTACATCATCGAGCTCGAGAACGGCTTCAAGATCTATCATTCGGGCGACACCGGCATGTTCGGCGACATGCAGATGATCGGTGACTATTACCAGCCCGACCTGGCGCTGGTCTGCATCGGCGGCTGGTTCACGATGGGCCCGAAGGAAGCCGCCTATGCGATGGGCGAGCTGATGAAGCCAAAGATGGTCATTCCGATGCACTACGGGACGTTTCCACCGCTGAAGGGAACGCCACAGGAGTTCATGGAAGCCCTCGGCGATTCACCGCTGAAGGTACAGGTGATGGAACCCGGCGAAACACTGAGCCTGTAATCCGTCTGCGCCCTGGCTCAGCGCCATGCGCCGGCCGCCACACCAGGGGCTCAACGGTACTGACGCAGATAGTTCCATTCGAACGCGCGCTTCGCCCAGTGGAAGCCGACAAATTTCGGCAGCACCAGGTTCCTGGTCGGGGTGCGCGCCACCAACATGCCACTGGTGCGCGTATCGACGATACACACCAGTTCGGCCCTGAAGGTGTGGCTGGCCGGTTTTCCGCGGAACGCGTCGAGCAGGTTGCCAACCGCCGCGACCGCCTGCAGGTCCGCCATATGGGCCTGCTTCGGGAGCCAGTCGGGTCCTGGGAAGCTGCCCGAGTCCCCGGCCACATAGACCTTGTCCCAGCCCGCCACCTGGCAGAAGCGGTCGGCCTTGATCATTCCACCGGCGGAACGCGGCAGCTCGGTGTTGTCGAACCACTGATTGCCGGTCATCCCTGGCATGAAAAGGATCATGTCGGCGCCGAACTCACCCCCCTCGGTCATGACCTTGTCGGATGCGAAACCCTTCATCTTGTGCCCGAGATGGGTCTCAATACCGCGTTTGGCCATCTCGCGCATCAGGCCATCGACCGCCTTCGGTCCGAGGCGCTGCCCCGGCTTTTCCGCCGGCGTAAAGAAGACCAGCCGGAACTTTTCGCGTCGACCCTGCTTACGCAGAAAGGAATCGATGCCGAACAGGAACTCGAACACCGGGCCGCCACGCATGGCCGATGGCTCTTTTGGATTCCCGGCAAAACCGAACGCGAGCGTGCCACCGGCAAGCCCGGCGAGGCGGTCGCGAATCTGTGCAGCCACCTCTACCCCACCACATGGCAGATAGGCGTGTTCGATGCCCGGCAACTTGCGAATGAAACGACCGCCGCAGGCGATGATCAGGCCGTCATTGGACACCGCGCCCTGATCCGTGAGCACGCGGCGGCCGGCATCGTCCAGCCCCTGTGCAGACGCCCGATGGTAGCGCACGCCCATGCGGTCGAAAAACGGCTGCAGCGGCAAGACCAGATCCTCTGGCTGCCGCAGGCCGGTCGGAATCCAGATGGTGCCCGGATAGTAGACGAACGCCGGGTCGGGCGCGATCAGGTCGATTTCGATCCCCGCGTCTGCGGCGCGCAGCTTTCGAACAGCGGTCAGCGCAGCGAAACCGGCGCCAATGACGGTGACTCGTGACATAAGGGCGGACCTCTTCGAATACAATCCGCTATTCTAAGGCGGCCACCGACGAATGTCAGACGCGCCAATCCCTCGTGTTGCTTAGGAATTTAGGCCGGCAGCCGTTATCCTGGCCAAGCCATCGGTCGATTCAGAGACGCTCATGACGGACTTCGCTTCGAGCTTGCTCGGCACCTTGAAGGATATATCCGGCGCACGCTTCATCGCCCGGCTGGAACGCCGGGAAAGCGGCTTCGAGTCGTACCGACAGGTCGGGATGGAGAAGGTCGCGATCGGTCAGATCGGCGGCTACGTGATCGCGCGCGGTGAGCAGGAACAGGTGCTTTGCCAGATCGTCCGGGTCTGGGAGGAATCGACGCCGGAGGGCGGCACACAACTGATGCGCCTGCTGCCGCTCGGCGAGGTCGGCAGTGACGGTAGGTTTCTTCGCGGTGTCGGGCGTTACCCGCCGCTGGGGACCCCCATCTACATGGCCGACAGCCACCAACTCGAGGCGATGTTTGACTCGGTCCGGCGCCATGGTCTGCATCTCGGGCGGCTGAGCCAGCACGCCGAACTGCGCGTCTTCGTGGACCCCAACCTGCTGTTCAATCGCCATCTGGCGATACTCGGACAATCGGGCTCGGGCAAGTCATGGGCAGTCAGCAGTCTGCTGCAGCGCACGGTAAAGCTGATGCCCAAGGCGCACATCGTGTTGCTCGATCTGCACGGCGAGTACGGCTGGCGTGACGCCGACCGCCGCTTCCACAGCGCGTTTCCCGGCGACATGGTGCATCACGTGGATGCACGCATGCTGGAGATGCCCTATTGGCTCCTGACGTATGGGGAGCTGGTCGACCTGTTGATCGACCGCACAGACCCGAATGCCTCGCTGCAGGTCTCGTTCATGCGCGAAGTCCTTTACACACTGCGACGGAAGGGCAACCAGGCCCTGGGTATCGACCGCCTGTCGGTCGATTCCCCGGTGTACTTTTCGCTCAAAGAGCTCTACCTGCACTTCAAGCAGGCGAATGAACAGCAGTTCGATTTCGGCAAGACCAAGGGGCCGCTGTTCGGCGCTTTCGACGAGTTCCTGGTGCGTTTCCAGGCGATGTTCAACGATTCGCGCTATGATTTTTTGTTCCGGCCGAAGCGACGCACCAAATCGCTCGACCTGGAAGGATTGCTGCGCGATTTCGTCGGACTGGGCGAACCCAAGCGCCAGATCACCGTGATCGACCTGAGCCCGGTCCCGCACGACGTGCGACCGACCGTCTCGGCACAAATCGGCCGCCTGGCGTTCGAGTTCAACTACTGGAACCCACGGCGGCACGAGTTCCCGATCCTGTTGGTCTGCGAGGAGGCGCATCAGTACATCCCGCGCGAGGCCGACAAGCAGCACGAGGGCAGCCGACGCGAGATGGAGCGCATCGCCAAGGAGGGGCGCAAGTACGGTGTCGGTCTGTGCGTGGTCAGTCAGCGGCCGAACGAGCTGTCTGAGACGGTACTATCGCAGTGCGGCAACTTCATCTGTCTTCGCACGACGAACCCGCAGGATCAGGAGTACATTCGCAAGCTGATGCCGGAGGGCGAACAGGACCTGGCGGACGGACTGACGACGCTGCGGCGTGGCGAGGCATTGACCGTCGGCGAGGCCATCCCGATTCCAACACGCTGTCAGCTGTATGCGCCTGAGCCGGCGCCAGCGAGCAACGACGCACCATTGGCCGAAAGCTGGCGGTCCGGGCCAGACGATGTCGACGTGGGAGCGATCGTCGATCGCTGGTGGCGCCAGCAGCGCTGAGCAACAAACGGAAAACCGAATGTCAGACGACAACATACTGCCCTTTCCCGACCGTCTGAAAGACGCGATCGACGAGGAACAGTGGCGTGCCCTGCAGGGCGAGTTCTATTTGGATTGCTATTTTGCGCAGCACGGCAAGCCGGCGGACAACCCCGAGCAACTGCGTGAATGGCTGACCGAGGCTCGGCTGTTCGCCGACACCGACAATGCCTTTTTTCGTGGCTGGCTGATGCGCCGGCTCAGTGAGCCGAACAGCTGAGCGATTGCAGATCAGCGGCGGCGATTCGCTCATTGCCGTCACCGGTGTTCAGCGCGCGCTGTTTCTCGTCCGCCAGCCCGCTGATCAGCACCATCAGTTCGTCACTGCGGCCCTCTATCTCGCCGAATTCGGCGAGAATTTTCTGCTGCACCGTAGCCGAGCCCCTCCAGTCATCCCCGGCAAGTGCCAACACGCTGTGAACGCCCTCATGGACCGCCCGGTGCGGATTGTCGATACGTTGGTAACTGGGCAGCTGCGCGAAATTCTCCGCGCCGTCGCCCTGACTGTACCAGAGACCGAAGCGGCAGTGGTCGGGCGAGACTGCACAACGCCGCCACGATTCCGAATCCTCGCCCAACTCGAGTGCTCGATAGGCGTGCTGGATATAGATGACGTGATCCATCTTGCTCAATGACGAATCACTGATCATCTGGGTGAAGGATACCGAGGTGTGGGTATCCGTTGCGCTCTGGTAGAAGGTACCAAAATCGGACGCGAAGTCTTCGACGATGCGTTGCGATTCGCCGGCCATATCGGACATGGCCGACGCCTCGTCGGTGACCTGACTTGCCGAGGCGGTGAAACCATCCATCACCTTGTGGACGTTCGCGGTCGCCTCCTTGGTGCGCTGTGCCAGCTTCTTTACCTCGTCGGCAACGACCGCGAAGCCGCGCCCATGCTCACCGGCCCGCGCCGCTTCTATCGCGGCATTGAGCGCGAGCAGATTGGTCTGTTCGGCGATGCCGGTGATCATTTCGAGTATCCCGCTGACCTCCTGACTGTGACTCCCCAGTTGAACCGCGGTATCGCGCACGCCCTGCATCCTCGGCACCAGCTGCTGCAGCTTGCCGATCACCCTGCCGATCGATTCCCGGCCGCGGTTGGCCACTTCGACAGAGGCCGCAGTGCTCTGATTGACCGAGCGCATCTGCGCGGTGATCTCAGACAGATCCTTCTGCGTGCCCTGCAGATTCTCCAGCAGATTGCTGGTCTTGAGTTCGGCAAGCTTGGCCACGAAGGTGTCGAATTCACGACGCGATCGGGCCTCGGCCATCGCCTCGATAGACGCATTGATGCGTTCGATCGTTGCCCGATACTGCCCCTGCAGCCCCGCGCCGAGCGCGCGGCGAAAGAAGCGATCCTGCTCGACATGTCGGAAGGTCGTATCGACCTCGCGGAAGAAGGCCTCGATCTGGTCGCGCCCCTCGTTGATGTTCCACAATGCCTCGGCCACCTCGTGCGCCTCGTCGATCGCAGTAACGCGAAAATCAGCGTCACCTTGCTGAATTGCGTTGCCTAGGCGCCGGATCTTGTCGAACACGTCACGGTCACGGCGCGCCGCGCGCCAGCCAAGTAGCCCGCAGGCGATGCTCAGTACCAGGACCACCAGCGACACCGTTTCAGGGCCATGCCGAAACAGGGTGTAGACTGCGAACAGGCAGGCCAGTCCACTGGCGGCAAATAGCGCGCAACGTGTATTACAGCGCAAGTACAAACTCTTCATAGGTGAGGCCCCTGGATAGAAAACATTGCTCGAGCAGGACACGCGAGGCCTGCACCGCGCCTTTCGGTCCGGCCTCCTGCTCTTTCCGCAGCATGTCCGCATAGACCGGCGCCAGTAATGCGACGGCGTCGGCGCGCGGTTTGCGCCGCACCGAATAGTAGCCGACGGTCTCGCCACGCCCGTTCAGGGTCGGCGTCACATTCGCAAACACCCAGTAATAGCAACCATCGCTGCAGAGATTCTTCACATAGCCAAAGAACTCCTGCCCGGCCTGCAGCGTTTCCCACATATGCCTGAAAACGGCCCTGGGCATATCGGGGTGCCGCACGATATTGTGTTGCGAGCCGAGCAACTCCGACTCGCTGTAGCCGGCAAATTCCATGAAGATGCGATTGGTGTAGGTGATCCTGCCCTTCACATCGGTCTTGGACACAATGAAATCCTCTTCGCGCATGGCGCGTTCACGCGCCAGCGGTTCGATATTCCGCTTCATCGATAGGCACCCTGTTTCTCCTGGCACCAGCTTTGGCGGCATCGGGACGCTATTGTTGAGCACCGCCGCACGGTCGGTGGGGGTCCGCGCGAACAAAAAAACCCGCGACCTCAGCGGTCGCGGGTTTGCTGCGGACGGGTCGCGCCGAAAAGGCTATCTGGCGGCCGCGAGTGCCTGATCGATGTCGGCGATGATGTCGTCGACATGCTCGATGCCGATCGACAGACGCACCATGTCCTCACGGACACCGGCTGCGATCAGCTCGTCTGGACCGAGCTGGCGATGCGTGGTCGTCGCCGGGTGGCAGGCGAGCGACTTGGCATCGCCGATGTTGACCAGGCGCAGGATCATCTGCAGCGCATCGATGAACTTGGCGCCCGATTCCTTGCCCCCGTGGATACCGAAGCTGAGGATGCCCGATGCCTTGCCGCCGGTAATCTTTCGGCACAGATCGTGATATGGACTGTTCGTCAGACCGGCATAGCTCACCCACTCGACCTGCGGGTGCTTTTCCAGATGCTCGGCTACGCGTTGGGCATTTTCGCAATGTCGCTCCATGCGCAGGCCGAGCGTTTCGAGGCCCTGCATGACCAGAAAAGCATTCAACGGTGATATCGCGGCACCGGTATTGCGCAGCGGGACGACGCGGCAACGGCCGATGTAGGCCGCTGGTCCCAAGGCCTCGGTATAAACCACCCCGTGGTAGGAGGGATCGGGCTCGTTGAGCATCGGGAAACGCCGGGCGTTCGCCGCCCAGTCGAACTTGCCGGAATCAATGATCACCCCACCGATGCTGGTGCCGTGACCGCCGATGTACTTGGTCAGGGAGTGGATCACGATGTGTGCACCCAGGTCGAACGGCTTGCAAAGGAAAGGTGTAGGCACCGTGTTGTCGACGATCAGCGGCACCCCGTGACGCTGCGCGATCTCGCCGAGCTTCACGATGTCGACCACGTTTCCGGCCGGGTTGCCGATCGACTCGCAGAAAATGGCACGTGTGTTGTCGTCGATCAGCCCCTCGAGGCCGGAATAGTCGTCGTGCGAGGCGAACCGCACCTCGATGCCCTGGCGCGGGAAGGTATGCGCGAACAGATTGTAGGTCCCGCCGTAAAGCTGGCTGGTGCTGACGATATTGCAACCGACGTCGGCCAGACACTGGATCGAGTAGGTAATGGCCGCCATGCCCGATGCCAGGCAGAGTGCACCAACGCCCCCTTCCATCTCGGCCAGGCGCTGCTCGAGCACCGCCTGTGTCGGATTCATGATGCGCGTATAGATGTTGCCGGCGACCTTCAGATCGAACAGGTCGGCACCGTGTTGGGTGTCGTCGAAGGTGTACGAGGTGGTCTGGTAAATCGGCGTGGTGGCGGCGTGTGTCGTCGGGTCGCCTTCGTACCCGGCATGCAATGCCAGCGTTTCGAGTTTCATGGGGGCTCCTCCAGTGTATTTCTTGTTTGTCGGGCAGCGCGCCCGAAATCCCGGCCGGGGATCAGCGCAGATGATAACGGCTGCCCGGGCTGGTTGACAGACGGCCGATGGGCGCCTTCTGATCAGCGGGCGTCAATTGCGGCCTGGAAGATCTCGATCTGGCCGCGTGAGGTCTCGTCCCAGTCGAACTGCTCGGCGTAGGCGCGCGTCGCGCCGCGCGCCGGTGGCGCATCGAACAGTTCGCTCAAGGCCCGCACGATGGCCCCGGCGGTGCGGTCAGCGGTGTTTCTCCCTGCCTCTTCGGCGTCGACGATCTCCGGCGTACCGTCGACTGGCGTGGCGACGACCGGGGTACCGCAGGCCATGGACTCGAGCAGTACGTTGGCCCAGCCCTCGCGACTGGATGCCAGCACCAGCGCATCGGCCGCCTGGTAGTGCCGACGCAGCGCCTCCTGGCTCAGGCGACCGGCGAATCTGACCCGGTCTTCGAGCGCGCATTCCGCTACCTGCCGACGCAGCGCGTCCGCCTC
Source organism: uncultured Chromatiaceae bacterium (assembly GCA_965364465.1). Taxonomy (GTDB): domain Bacteria; phylum Pseudomonadota; class Gammaproteobacteria; order Chromatiales; family Chromatiaceae; genus Thiosocius. The sequence continues at coordinate 9,775 of CBDTXT010000007.1, read as the reverse complement.
CGGGCCATCACCTGCGATCACCAACTCCATCGCAGGCATTGCGCGCATCGCCTCGATTACCAGGTGGTGCCCCTTGCGTTCGATCAGGTGGCCGACCGAAAGCAGAGTCGGGCACGACCCGAAGCCCAGCTCGGCGCGCAGCGCTTGTCGCCGATCGGCCGGATGGAAGAACTCCAGATCCACACCGTTGCGTAACACCGAGACGCGATCCCCGGCGACACCCATTTCGATCAGGTATTGCTTCAGTGCGCCGGCCACGGTGATCATGTGGGCTGCCGCTTCGGTCACGCGCAGGATCTTCGCGCGCGCCGCCGGGTATTTTGGGATCAGATTCAGATCGGTGCCGCGCCCGGTTACGACGAAGGGCCTGTGAAACGCCTCCGCGAGGCGCATCGCGGCGACGCCATCAGGGTAGAAATAATGCGCATCGATCAGGTCGAAGTCGAAGCCGGCATCGCTCAGCTGACGCACACGGTCAGCCACCGCCCGGTACATCAGCCAGGGGGTCAGATGCATACCGATCTTCGGGATCACCGGGTACTTCGGGTGCCAGACCTCGATGCCGTGCCGATGCTCATGCGACGGCACGCCGGCGAACTCCGCGTAGCTGCCGAAACGCGGGTTGCGGGAAGGAAACCAGGGCACCGGAGCGACCACGGCCGCGCTGAGTTCGGGCGCGAAGGACAAGAGCTGGCGTAAACGATTCTCGACGAAAATACCGTGTGAGGGCTGACGTTCGTTGGGGTAGAGCGAGCTGAAGGTGAGGATCTTCACGCGACTATCGGTCAGCGGCAACACAGCGGCGGGCAACCTCGACCACCCGCGTCGCATTCACATCCCAAAGAAAGCCGCGCTCGAAGATCGCGCGCCGCGCCTGCGCGCTCATCTGTTCCAAGCGCTGCTGGTCCGAGAAGATCTCCTGCACCGCGCTGACAAAGGCCACCCGATCGCCGGGTGGAAAAAACAGGGCGTTACGGCCTTCCTCCAGGATTTCGCGGGTGTTCTGCTGATCGACAGCGACCACCGGCTTGGCCATCGCCAGATACTCGAACAGCTTCATCGGCGAGGCGTAGGAGGTGGCTGCGGGCTGCAGGGCCACATCGATCGCGGCCAGATACTCGACAATCTGAGCATGCGGAACGGCACCGCTGATGTGCACACGATCGGCGACACCGGACGTGACCGCTGCCGATTCGATGGCCTCGCGCGCCGGACCATCGCCGATGATCAACAAATGTATGTCAGAAAGATTGTCCGGCCAATGCGGCATGCCGCGCACCAGGTCTTCGATGCCGTGCCACTCCCGAATCCAGCCGACGAAGCCGACGACGCGCTGCCCGTCCAGTCCGTACTTGCGCCGCACCGCGTCGCCGGCTTCACGTCGACCGTGGAAGCGTTCGGTGTCGACGCCATTGCTCATCACGCTGATCAGGTCCCGATCCACGCCGGACGCCACCAACAGGTCATGCAGCGGTGTCGACACCGTGATCACCGCCGATGCATGGTTGCAGATCCAGCGCTCCGACCATCGTGCCAGCCCCCCGAGGCTCTGCTGCCCCAGGTCGGCTTGCTCCTGGGCCAGCGGGCTGTTGACCTCGAGAATCAGCGGCACACCCAGCCAGCGCCCGGCCAGCACACCGGAGAAATTGAACAGTGCATAGCGTTCGTAGATGAAATCCGGTTTGAAGCGGCGCGCCGCCGAGAGCAGCTTGGAGACACCGACCAGGTTGTAGCCCAGCTCGACAATCTCGCGCCCTATGTCTGGCATGTGTTGTTTCAACCGGCTCAGCAGCGACGGCCTGCCATCGCCGGGCGCAGCCACCGGGGCGTCCGTGGGCACCAGCGCCACCTCGAGCACTTCATGTCCAGCGCGCCGGAAGCTCGAAATGATCTCGCGGATATGGATGCCCTGGGCATCGCCCGCCTGCGTCCGATGATGATAGAGGATGCGCATTTTCTGGCCCTGTGCCTGAGATCAGGTCGCGCCAATTGACGCAGGGTGCGGCACCCCGGCCGACCAGCTCAGGGCCTGTCGTCCACCACCCCTTCCTTTTTCACCGGCATCAGATCGGCCTTGCTGACGCCGAGCATCAGCACCGAGGTGCTCGCGACGTAGATCGAGGAGTAGGTCCCGATCAGGACACCGACCAGCAGCGCAAATGCAAAGCCGTGAATGATCTCGCCGCCGAGGAAAAACAAGGCCAACAATACCAGGATGGTGGTCAGCGAGGTCACCAGGGTGCGCGACAACGTCTCGTTCAGTGAATGGTTCACGATGGTCTCGGGCGTGCCCTTGCGCATCTTGCGGAAGTTTTCGCGGATGCGGTCGAACACGACGATGGTGTCGTTCAGCGAGTAGCCTATTACTGCGAGCACCGCCGCCAGGACCGGCAGATCGAACGGGATCTGCAGCAGCGCAAACAGCCCAACCGTGATCACCACGTCGTGAACCAGCGCGATGACAGAGCCGAGGGCGAAGCGCCACTCGAAACGCATCGCGACGTACATCAGGATCGCAATCAAAGCGACCAGTACGGCAAGCGCGCCGTCCTCGGTCAGCTCGTCGCCGACCTGTGGCCCGACGAACTCCACGCGGCGCAATTCGAGTTCGTCGTCGGACGCATCCGCCAGGGCCGCGAACACCTCGTTGCTGAGGCGCGCGCTCTCGCCTTCCTCCCCGCTACTCGGCAGGCGAATCAGGATGTCGCGTGGCGTGCCGAAGCGCTGTACCGCACTGTCGCCAAAGCCGCCGGCGGCCAGTGCACTGCGTACCGGTTCGAGTTCGACGGGCTGGCTGTAGCCTACCTCGAGCAGCGTTCCGCCGGTGAAGTCGATGCCGAGGTTGAGGCCGCGCGAGAGAATTGCGCCGACCGCCACCAGGATCAAGACCAGCGAAAACACCATCGCAAGCTTGCGCTTGCCCATGAAATCGATTGTCTTACCACTTTTCAGGATCTGCATGGCCGTTTCCGCGGGTTCAGATGGAGAGCTTTTCGACGCGCTTGGCGCCGTAGATCAAATTGACGACTGCACGCGTGCCGATGATCGCGGTGAACATCGAGGTCAGAATGCCGATCGCGAGCGTGACGGCAAAACCGCGTACCGGCCCACTGCCTATCGAAAACAGCACGATGGCCGCGATGAACGTGGTGATATTCGCATCGAGTATGGTGCTGAAGGCCTTCGCATAGCCGGAGTGGATACTCGCCTGCGGCGTGCTGCCGACCCGAAGTTCCTCGCGTATGCGCTCGAAGATCAGCACGTTCGCGTCCACCGCCATGCCGACCGTGAGGACGATACCGGCGATGCCCGGCAGGGTCAGGGTCGCCTGGAGCATCGAGAGTATTGCGACGATCAAGACCAGGTTGGTGACCAGTGCCAGGTCGGCGACCAGGCCGAACACGCGATAGTAGATCGCCATGAACACCAGCACCATGGCCATGCCGACGACCACGGACGCGAAGCCCTGATCGATGTTGTCCTGACCCAGGCTCGGCCCGATGGTGCGCTCCTCGACGATCTCGATCGGTGCGGCCAATGCACCGGCGCGCAGCAGCAGGGCCAGTTGATGCGCCTCTTGCGGGCTGTCCAGGCCGGTGGTCTGGAAGCGGCGGCCGAATGGCTCGCGGATGGTCGCGACATTGATCACCTCTTCGATCCATTCGCGGATGGGCTTGCCTTCGGCGTCGCGTCCGACCGTGCGTTTTTCCTTGAACACGACCGCCATCGGCTTGCCCACGTTATCCGTCGTGACATTGCGCATGCGGCGCGCGCCCTTGCTGTCGAGGTTGACATAGACCGCCGGCTGGCCCGACTGCTGATCGAAACCGGACGAGGCACTGGTCATCTCGTCACCGGTGACGATCACCTGACGCTTCAGCAGGATAGGCTGGCCATTGCGCTCGCGGTACAGCGCGGCCCCGGCGGGCACCCTACCGGAGGTTTCGGCATCGAAGGCCTGCGCTGGGTCACCGTGGACCAGCCGGTACTCGAGGGTCGCCGTGGCGCCGAGCAGGTCCTTTACCTTGCCCGGATCCTGCACACCCGGCAGCTCGACGACGATACGCCGCTCACCCTGTTGCTGAATCACCGGCTCGGCCACGCCAAGCGCATTCACGCGATTGCGCAGCGTGGTGATGTTCTGCTCCAGCGCGAGCTTGCGCGCCGCGCGCTCCTCCTGGGGGGGCATGAAGACCCGGACATAGTAATCGCCGTCCTCGTCGCGCGTGCTGATGCCCAGTTCGCGAAACTCGGAACCAAGCAGTTCCTCGGCACGGTCGCGCGTCTCCGGGTCCTTGAACCGCACGTCCACGCCGTTGCCGGACTCCCTGACCGTGATGTAACGAATCCGCTCGTCACGCAGCGCAGTGCGCACATTGCCCGCATGGCGCTCGACCGCCTTGGAGATCGCAGCCTCCATGTCGACATCGATCAGCACATGGATGCCGCCCCGCAGGTCGAGGCCGAGATTCATCGGCCGACCCCCGATGCCGTCCAGCCACCGCGGCACGTCCGGCGAGAGAGTCAACGCATGGGTGTATTCCGGCGGCAGCGCCTTCGCGACGACGTCCTGGCCGGCCAGCTGGTGCTCGGCATCATCGAAGCGGATCTGCAGCCGGTCGGGCTGGACCTCAGACGACTTGATCGGGACCTCGGCGCGCTCCAGTGCGCCAATCAGGGTCTGGCGCAGCGTTTCGCCGACCTCCTCGCCGCGGGTTCCCGTGACCTCGATGACCGGATCCTGCGAAAACACGTTCGGCAGGGCATACAGCAACCCGACGAGCAGCACGACGACTACCAGCAGGTTCTTCCACAGGGGATATTGATTCAGCATGATTCAAGTGAAGCCAGTTGAAAGCGGCCACGTCGGACGGCGGCCGCCGGCACGTTTACATCTCTTTCAGTGTGCCCTTCGGCATGATCGCCTCGACCGCGGTCTTGCGAACGGTCACGATCACGTTGTCGGCGACCTCCACTTTCATGAAGTTGTCGCCGAGGTCGATTATCTTGCCCATCAGGCCGCCCATGGTCTGTACCTCGTCGCCCTTCTTGAGGCCCTCGACCATCGCCTTATGCTCTTTCTGCCGCTTGACCTGCGGGCGGATCAGGAAGAAATACATGATGACGAACATGCCGACCAGGAAGATGATCGACATCGCACCGTCACCGCCCGGGGCCGAACCCTGCGCCAACGCGTCGGAAACAAACAAGTTCATCGTGCGCTCCATTCAGTGAAAAAGTGCGGCGTTCTGACCGCACAAAACCAAAGGGGCGTGATTATGCCATAGCTCAGACCGGGACAGGCAAACCCCGACGCAGGTAAAAGTCGTCGCGGAACCGGGCGAAGCCCCCGATCTCGATCGCCGAGCGGATATCGCGCATCAGACGCTGGTAAAAATGCAGGTTGTGGATCGTGTTCAGGCGCGCCCCCAGGATCTCGTTGCAGCGGGAAAGATGATGCAGGTAGGCACGGCTGTAGTTGCTGCAGGTGTAGCAGTCACAGTCCGGGTCCAGCGCCCCGGTATCGCGCCGGTGCCTGGCGTTGCGGATACGCACCACGCCGTCGTGGGTGAACAGGTGTCCGTTGCGTGCGTTGCGCGTCGGCAGCACGCAGTCGAACATGTCAATGCCGCGACCCACCGCCTCGACGATGTCCGCCGGGGTGCCCACGCCCATCAGATAACGCGGATGGTCCGGCGGCAGCCGGTCACAAAGAAAGTCCAGCACCCGCCAACGGTCCGCGGGCGGCTCACCGACCGACAAGCCGCCAACCGCGTAACCGTCGAATGCGATGCGCATCAGACCGTCGAGCGAGCGCGCACGCAGTTCCGGGAAGATGCCACCCTGCACGATGCCGAACAGCGCGTTCGGATTCCCTGCATGCGCGGCCCTGCTACGCGCGGCCCAGCGCAATGACAACTCCATCGATTCGCAGGCCTGCTGCTCGGAGGCCGGGTAAGGCGTGCACTCGTCGAAAATCATCACGATGTCCGATCCGAGGGCGCGCTGGATCTGCATCGATTCCTCCGGTCCCATGAACACCCGAGCACCGTCGATCGGGGACCGAAAGTGAACGCCCTGCTCGGTGATCTTGCGCATCTCGCCCAGCGAGTAGACCTGAAAACCGCCGGAATCGGTCAGGATCGGCCGCCGCCAGTGCATGAAATCGTGCAGGTCGCCGTGCGCCTGGATCACCTCGGTGCCGGGGCGCAGCCAGAGGTGGAAGGTATTGCCGAGCACGATCTCCGCCCCGATGCCCTCGAGCTCCTCGGGCGTCATCGCCTTGACCGTGCCATAGGTGCCGACCGGCATGAAAGTCGGCGTCTCCACCGTCCCACGGGCGAACGACAACACCCCCCGGCGGGCATCCTGGTCCAAAGCAACTAACTGAAAATCCAAATAAAACCTCGGTGCTGTGCGTTATTGCTTGACTCTGTCGGTCAATATATTAGAAAATTCCCATGTACTGATTCTTCAGTACACTCCTCCATCCTCCTTTGGTGGAACTTGGCGCGGCAACCCCTGCCGCGCCTTTTTTTATGCGTCAGTCACCCACTTCCATCCGCTCGAGGAACATGGCGTCGCCGTAACTGAAAAAGCGATACCGGGCGGCCACGGCATGACGATAGGCCGCCAGCGTGCGCCGATGGCCGGCAAATGCACAGACCAGCATCAACAGCGTCGACTGCGGCAGATGGAAATTCGTGAGCAGCGCGTCGACGACGCGAAAATCGTAGCCGGGCCGGATGAACAGCCGTGTGTCGCCGTGGTACGGCTGGAGCGTGCCGCCCGCCGCCGCCGTTTCCAGGCTGCGCACGCTGGTCGTACCCACCGCGATGACGCGCCCGCCCGCCGCCCGCGCCTGCGCCACCGCATCGACCACACCCGCCCCGACCTCCAGCCACTCGCTATGCATGCGGTGTTGGTCGAGATCCTGGACGCGCACGGGCTGAAAGGTGCCGGCCCCGACATGCAGGGTCACGCGGGCACTGCGCACCCCGGCGTGCGCAAGGCGATCCAGCATGGCCTGGTCGAAGTGCAATCCGGCCGTCGGGGCGGCCACGGCACCCGGGCGGTCGCCGAAAACGGTCTGATACCGCTCTCTGTCCAACGCCTCATCCGGTCGTCGGATGTAGGGCGGCAGTGGCATGCTGCCGTGCGCCTGCATGAGTTCGGCGAAGCCGCCCTGCGCCAGGCGGAGTTCGAAGACCTCGCCGGCCCGCCCTTCCCCAAACACCTCGAACCTGCCGATCGTGATGCGGCTGCCGGGTTTCGGGGACTTGCTGGCACGCAGCTGGGCCACCGCCTCGCCGTCAGAGCGCAATCGCTCGATCAGCACCTCGACGCGGCCACCCGTCTGTTTGGTACCGTGCAGGCGTGCGGGCAGCACCCGCGTGTCATTGAAAATCAACAGGTCGCCGGGATGCACCAGTCCGGTCAGATCCGTGAAATGCCGATCGATCGGCCGGCCGCCCCGGGGCAGGTGCAGCAGGCGGCTGTCGCCGCGGCGCTCGGCGGGCCGCTGCGCGATCAACTCCTCGGGGAGCTCGTAATTGAAATCGCTGAGTTGCATGGGCGCGCGATGTTAGCACGAAGGCTTGCCGCCTCTGCGGATGACGCTATACTGCGCGACGGCATGCCGGGGTGGTGGAATTGGTAGACACAGGGGACTCAAAATCCCCCGCTGGCAACAGCTTGTCGGTTCGAGTCCGACCCTCGGTACCATCGACCCGTTCGGCGGATTGTTGGGCGATAAGGCACACGGCACCGGTCGACGCTTTGCCTGCCCACCAGAGGAATCCGCGGTCAGCAGTCCGATGCGATGGAACCAGACAGCGAAAGCGCCACACGACGGCAGATTATCGAACTGCGCATCGAGCACCGCGATCTCGACGAGGCGATCCATCGCCTGGCTGCAGATCCAGTTGCCGATCAGCTGCGCCTGAGACGTCTCAAGAAGCGCAAGCTGTTGCTGAAAGACATGATCGCCCACTTGGAAAGTCGGCTGATTCCGGATCTCGACGCCTGATCCCGGCCGACGCGCACACGCCCCCACCGCCGCCGTTCATGGGCCGTCGCCCGCGCGTTCGGCGCAACCGCACGACTTCGTGCCTGACCAGGGGCGCAAGCTGTTCGATTTCGCAAGGATACGGGTTATGCGCGCGACGCCAGAGGCCACCGGGTATTCGGAAACGACATGAGCACGCATCCACGGATCGGCATTCTCACCGTCTCTGATCGCGCCAGCCGGGGCGAGTACCAGGACCGCGGCGGCCCGGCAATCCGGCAATGGCTGGCCAACGCGCTGCTCGGCGACTGGGAACCGGTCGTCCGCATGGTCCCCGACGAGCAAGACCAGGTCGAATCCGCTTTGCGTGAGCTTTGCGACCACGACGGCTGCTGCCTGGTCGTTACCACCGGCGGCACCGGCCCTGCGCGGCGTGACGTGACGCCCGAGGCCACCACAGCGGTCTGTGACAAGGTCCTCGACGGCTTCGGCGAACGCATGCGCAGCGTCTCGTTGGAGCAGGTACCGACCGCGATCCTGTCACGCCAGACCGCCGGCGTACGCGGCCGCTCGCTGATTATCAACCTACCGGGAAAACCGAGCGCGATTGCAGACTGCCTGGACGCGGTCTTTCCCGCCGTCCCGTACTGCATCGACCTGATCGAAGGCCCGTTCCTCGAGACCGACGAGCGCGTGGTGAGAGCGTTTCGACCGAAGGGCGCCGCCAGCCGCCGACCTTGAGTCCTCGCTGACCGTCGCATCCGGGGTTTGGCCGGCGGCGCGAGGCCCCGCCGTCACTGGGCGACCGATCCGCCGACTTGGTCGCGCCGCAATTCATCGAGCCTGTCGAGCACATGCTTCGCGCGCTCGATCCGGGCGATGATTTCCTCGTCGCCCGGATTCAAACCCAGCGCCGCCTCCCACGTGGCCACGGCGGCACTCAACTGTTCTTCCAGATAGAGCTGGTCGCCGAGCTTGATCAACGCGTTCAGCTGCGGGGTGATCATGGCCGACAACTCCTCCCGCATCGTCGCCAACTCGCGATTGTCCGGCTCCAGCTCTGCGGCCTTTTCCAGCAGCTCGGACGCGCTGCGATAGTCGCGCGCATCGATTGCGGCCTGCGCCTGCGCAAGCTGCTTCTGGAACCTGGACTGACGCTGTTGCCTGGCCGCCTTGAGGCGTTTTGCCTTGTCCTGCTCTTTCATGGACTCAAGCTGGGACGCGACCTTTTCGAGGCGGCGGTCGATGTCCAGCGAGCCGGGCAACTCTCGTGCCACCCGGTGACAACGTCGCGCCAGGTCAGGGGCGTCGGCCAGATGAAACTCGCTGCAGGCGGTGAGCCCGTCGATCTTGGCGTTCAGGCTCACGGCCAGTTGATCGCGTTCGGCCGCCAACGCGAGGTCGTGCGGTTGCGCGAGGCACAGCGCATCGAGCAGACTGACCCTGCCTCGCTCACTCTCGGCCTCCGCGACCATCAGCCGATCCTGCAAGCTCCGTTTCCTGCTCGCCCACTGCGCCTGCACCTCGGCCAGCCCACTGGCGACGTCTCCATCGAAGGGGAACCGGTAGGCAGCGACCTCGAGCAGCGCGATGGCCTCCGACCAGCGCCCGCCGTCCGCCAGCACACCCGCCCTTTCCAGGGCCTCCTCCGGCGACGCGGGCGGCGGTACCAGCTTCGCTTGAGGCGCGACCCAAGGCTCCAGCGCAGCACACCCGGCGAGCAGGCAGACCAGCAACACGACTGACAGGTTGCGCCACATCATGCGG